>CABUDJ010000072.1 GCA_902490325.1 uncultured Collinsella sp.
GGCCATCTCCCAAAAGAGATGACCCGCCTCTCCAATCAGTCCCGTGGCAACCGTGGCCGCCGCGGGCCTCAAGCATGTCCCGGACTAGGAGAACATGCCGGTGAGGTAATCATTCAGCCGCTTATCCTTGGGCCGTTGGAAAATCTCGTCAGTCTCGTCGTACTCGACCATATCGCCCATGTAGAAGAACGCCGTGCGGTTGGACACACGCGACGCCTGCTCCATGTTGTGCGTCACGATGACGATGGCGCGGTCGGCAACGATCGATGACATCAGGTCCTCGATCGCCAGCGTCGAGATGGGGTCGAGCGCCGAGCAGGGCTCGTCGAACAAGATCACGTCGGGGTTGAGCGCCAGCGTGCGCGCGATGCACAGACGCTGCTGCTGACCGCCCGAAAGCGCATAGGCGCTCTTATCGAGCTTGTCTTTGACCTCGTCCCACAGCGCCGCGCCGCGTAAGCTTTCCTCGACCATGCGGTCGAGCTCGTCACGGTCGGTGATGCCGTGGCGCTTGGGCGCAAACGTGATGTTGTCGCGAATGGACTTACGGAACGGGTTGGGCTGCTGGAACACCATGCCAATGGAACGGCGCAGCTCGTAGGTGTTTTCGGTCTTGGTGTTCACGTTGCGCCCGCGATAGTTGATCTCGCCCTCCACGCGGCAGCCGCGAATCTCGCGATTCATGAGGTTGAGGCTACGCAAGAAGGTCGACTTACCGCAGCCCGAAGGCCCAATGAGCGCCGTGATCTCGCCCTTGTGGAAGTCGAGCGACGTATTGTGCAGTGCATGGTGGTCGCCATAGTACACGTTGACGTCCTTGGTGGAGAGCACGACCTCGTCGCTCACGGCCTTGCCGCTCACGCGCACGCGCTTCTCGCTCTCCCCCACGCTCGACAGGAAGTCCCGGGTGTCGGACGATGCCGCTTCGGTTGCGGGCGTTACATTCATCTCGCTCATTCGGCCGTCATCTTCCTTGCCAGTTGCTTGCCCACAATGCGGGCGATTACGTTAAACAGCAGCACGCAAATCATCAGCAGTGCCGCGGTACCCCAAACGATCTGCTGGGCCTCGGGGCTGCCTTCGCCATAGATCTTGTAGATATGCACGGCGAGCGACTCACCGGGGCGGAACACGTTCCAGGCGCAAGTAGGGCTCGACAGGTTAAGGCTCAAGAAGTTGAGGCGAACCGGCGAGCTCATGCCCGAGGTAAAGAGCAGCGCCGCGGCCTCGCCAAACACGCGGCCGGCCGAAAGCACGATGCCGGTCACGATGGCGGGCATGGCCTCGGGAATCAGGATGTGCAGCGTGGCCTCCCAGCGGGTGAGGCCCATGGCCAGGCACGCATCGCGCTGCGCCTGCGGCACGTCCTCGAGCGCCTGCTGAATCACGCGCACCAGGATCGGGATGTTGAACATGGTGAGCGCGACGGCGCCGGAGATGATGGAGTACTTCCAGCCCAGCTGCACCGAGAACACCAAAAAGCCGAACATGCCGACGACGATGGAAGGCAGCGAGGACAGCGTCTCGATGGCGGTGGAGGCGATGTCGCGGACAGGACCGTCGGGTGCGTACTCGACCAGGAAGACCGCGCCGCCCAGGCTGATGGGCACCGAGATGATCAGTGTGATCAGCAGCAGGTAGAACGAGTCGAACAGCTGGTAGAGCACACCGCCCTGGGTGCCGTTGGCGCGCGACGGC
This sequence comes from uncultured Collinsella sp., assembly GCA_902490325.1. GTDB lineage: Bacteria > Actinomycetota > Coriobacteriia > Coriobacteriales > Coriobacteriaceae > Collinsella. The sequence continues at coordinate 1,699 of CABUDJ010000072.1, forward strand.
TCCGTGAGGAAGCCCGGCTGGAACAGCGTCGAGATGCCCTCGAACAGGATGTAGGCCACCATGGAGATGACGATGAGCATGACGATGGCGACGATTGCCGTCAACACGCCCGTGGCGATGCGGTCCTGTTTTTGGACGCGCCCGAGTCTCGCCTCGTCGATGTGGATGCGCGTGCTAGCCACGAGCCTTCGCCCCCTTGCGGCCAATGAGATGGATGATCAGGATGAAGATGAGGCTCATGCCCATCAGCAGCAGGCCGAGCGCCCACAGGACGTCGTCCTGGGCCGAACCCTCGGCATAGACCGCCATGGACGTGGTGAGCGTGGTCGTGATGGTCGAAGCCGGCGACAGCAGCGACGTTGGCATGGCCTCGATGCCGCCGATGACCATGCGCACGGCGAGCGTCTCGCCAAAGGCGCGGGTCATGCCAAGGATGACCGCGGTCATGAGCGACGGCATGGCGCTCTTGAGCACCACGTGCCAGATGGTCTGCCAGCGGGTGTAACCCAGCGCGAGCGAGCCCTGTCGGTAGCTGTCGGGCACGGCGCGCAGGCCATCGACCGAAAGCGTGGTCATGGTCGGCAGGATCATGACGGCCAGCACGATGGCGCCGGGCAAGATGCCCAGGCCCGTGCTCACGTGGAAAACGTTCTTCATAAGGCCGACGACAACGTGAAAGCCGATCAGGCCAAAGACGACCGAGGGAATGCCGGTCAAAAGCTCAATAAGCGGCTGAAAGACCTTGGAACCAAACTTAGGCTGAATCTCGACCGCAAAGATGGCAGAGCCGATGGCGATGGGCAGCGCGATGAGCGTGGAGAGCACCATGACCGCAAACGAGGTGACAATCAGGGGCAGGGCGCCGGTGTAGGGCAGGCCGCTTTCGGCTGTGTTGGCCAGGTCCCACTTGGTGCCGGTGAAAAACTCGACGACCGAAACGCCGTCCTTGAGAAAAGCCGAGAGGCCCTTTTGGGCGACCATAAAGATGAGCGCGGCAACGACAAGCGTCACGAGCGCAACGCACGCGCCCGTGACGCCCAGGCCCACGTTCTCAAGGTCGCGCTTTGGCAGCTGTTTTGCCATTGCAAACCTTTCCGGGGCGATTACTTATTTAGCGGAGACCTTGCCGCTGGCGTCCTTGACGACCTTCATGGCAGAGACGGGGATAAAGCCCTGCTCCTCGACGAGCTTGCCCTGGACGTCATCGGAAAGCATGAACTCCAGGAAGGCCTTGGTGGCCTCGTCGGCATCCTTAGCGCAGTACATGTGCTCGGTAGCCCAGATCTTGAAGGAGTCGTCGGTGACATTCTTGCTCTTGGGCTCGACGCCCTCGACCTTGATGGCGTTGAACTTGGAGTCATCAAAGTGCGAGAAATCGAGGTAGGAGATGGCGTTGTCGGTGCTGCCCATCTGAGTCTGGACGTCGCCGGACTTGTCGAGCTCGGCGTCGCCCTTAAAGTCGACGGTCTCGTCGCCAAAGACGGCGGCCTCGAAGGTGGCGCGGGTACCGGAGCCGGCCTTGCGGTTGAGGACGACGATGGTGGCGTCGTCGCCGCCGACCTCCTTCCAGTTGGTAATCTGACCGGAGAAGATACCCTTGAGCTGCTCGAGGGACAGGTCGTCGACCTTGACGTTCTTGGAGACGACGGGGCCCATGCCCACGACGGCGACCTCGTGGTCGACGAGGTTCTTGACTTGATCGGCCTCAAGCTTGGTCTCGGCGAAGACGTCGGAGTTGCCGATGGTGACGGTGCCGGCGGCGACAGCGGTCAGGCCCTTGCCCGAACCGTTACCCGAGCCGGAGACGGAGACGTCGGGGTTGGCGTCCATGAACTTCTCGGCAGCGGCCTCGACGAGAGCCTGGAACGAAGAGGCGCCGTCGTAGGTCACCTCGCCGGAGACGGACTCGGCAGCAGCGGCGCTACCCTTGTCGGCGGCATCGGATGCGCCGGAGCCGCCGCACCCAACGAGACCGAGACCGACGATGCTGGCAAGACCACCAGCGAGGCCGAGGAACTGACGACGAGAATAAGCCTGATCGAGCATGATCTTCCTTTCATACATGCGATTCGCGGGCACCCTGCCCGCTTTGCTGTTTGGAAAGATACGGCCTCGATCGGGCAGTGCCCGCGCCAACTGCGGTTTTTTACGGGCATCTGATAGACCCTTACCGCAAGCGCAGCACGGCCTTTACAAACGAATAACAATCCAGCGCCGAACATGGCGCACCTTTTACACCAGAGGAAGGTAGTTGTTGGGGACGTTCTTAAACGACTAGTCGTTGGGGACGTTCTTGTTTGACTAGTCATTTAAGAACGTCCCCAAGGACTACCTTGGAAACCCCGCAGGTTGAGCATAAGTCAGCGAAAACGCCCCTAAGCGAGCAAGGTGACGTGAAAGAGGAGGGAAGCGTACTTTTGTACGCGACCGACGATTGAACGTCAGATTGCCGCTTGGGGGCGTTTGCAGCGTCGAGCTGTTACGCGGTTTGGTAAAACCGCGTAACCCTAAAGCTCTAATTCATTCAAACGGAGGATCGCAACAATATAGATCTTGAGCGCCTGCTTGAGCTGTTCCTCGTTGGCGCACTCGTTGGGGCCGTGCATCTGGCCGCCCCATGCGGGCAGCTCCAGGCCGGTCTCCTCGGGGCCAAACGAGACGGCGCGGGCAAAGTTGCGCGCGTACGTGCCGCCGCCCATGGCAAAGGGCTCGGCATGCTTGCCGGTGAACTCGTTATAGGTATCGATAAGCGCCTTCACGGCCGGATCGTCGGCAGACACCGAGAACGGCACCTTCGCACGACCCACACGGCACGTCACGCCAAAACGGCCCACGAGCGGCTCGAGCTGCTCGCGGATGGTATCGGCACTCGTGCTGTCGGGGAAGCGCACGTCGATGACCTGCTCGATATGGCCATCCGCCACACGGATGACGCCAGCGTTGCAGGTAAGCGGGCCAAACGCTGGGCTCGTCGCGTCGATACCCAGGCCGCGACCATAGGCATCCGCATGCACAAAGGCCAGGAACTTGACGAACTCGTGCTCGGCAGGCGTCAGCAGGCGCTCGTCGCGTGCACCAAACGCGTCCTCGGCCTCGCGCAGATACGACACGATCAGGCCGACGGCATTGATCGTCCCCTCGGGCATCGAGGCGTGACCGCCAATACCGTGGGCGAAAATCTGCACATGACCATTGTCGAGAGCCGTGATCTCCAGGCGGTCAGCATTCTCGACCGGCGCCGGCAGCTCATCGGCGGCAATCGCAAGCTCGCAGATGGACTGCGACGGAATGGCATTGCTCGCCTCGGAGCCGCACCACGACACGATGCGCCCGCCGTCGATCTTGGGGCTCACGAACGTCGCCCCAAACTGGCCCTTCTCGGCATTGCAGACCGGGAACTCGGCATCGGGCGTAAACAGAAAGTCGGGATTCGCGTAGTTCTCCAGATAATGGTGAACGTCGGACATGCCCACTTCCTCATCGCAGCCCAGCAGCGCGCGGAAGGTGTAACGCGGAACGATGCCGTGCTTGAGCAGGTAGGCGCCGGCGTAGAGCGACAGCACGGCCGAACCCTTGTCGTCGATCACGCCGCGGCCGAGCAGCCAGCCCTCGCGACGCTCCATCGCAAACGGGTCGGTGTTCCAGCCGGGGCCGGCGGGAACCACGTCCACGTGGCAGATAGTCGCGAGCTGTTTGTCGCCGCGGCCCGGGATATCGGCGATTCCCACATAGCCCTCGTCATCGCTCGTCTGGTAGCCGAGCTTTTGCGCGATACCGAGCGCGCAATCGAGCGCATCACGGACCGGGCGGCCAAACGGCGCGCCGGGCTCCGCATCGGCAGAAACTGCCACGGACGGATAACTCACCAACTGCTCGATATCGGCGACGACATCCTCCCAGACCTCGTCGACATACTCGGTAACGCTCTGCTCCACCTGATTCATGGACGACCTCCTTACCAATGAGCGACGGGTACGCCCGTCCCTCACATTACGTCTATTAGATAGCGAAAAGTTTAGCAAGCTCGGCCACCGAGTGCACCACTGCATCGGCACCCGCCGCCTCGTGCTCGCCCGGCGCCGCCGCGCCCGAATAGATACCAATGCACGGCACGCCCATTGTGTGTGCGCCCTCCACATCGTTGAAGCGATCGCCGATCATCACGGCCTCGTCCGCGGTCGCACCCAGGGCCGCCAGGGCATCGCGGACCGAATCCGCCTTGGTCTCGCGCCCCTGCGGCGGATTCATGCCGACCACGGCCTCAAACTGGCAAATCCCCAGCTCATGCACCATATCGATGCACTTCGCCTCCATGCGAGACGTCGCGACCGCCATGCGATGCCCCTGCGCGGCAAGGCCATCGAGCAGCTCGGGGATTCCGTCGAACACGGGATACTCTTCAGGTCCCAGCTCATCAAAAAAGGCACGGTACTCGTCAGCCACCACAAGCGACTCCTCGCGGGAGAAGCCATAAAAGTCGTGAAAGCTCTTCCACAGGGGCGGCCCGATCATGCGGCGCAGGTCACCCATCTGCGCCTCCGAAAACCCGCGCGCGGCCAACGTCTTGCGCGTCGAGGTCATCACCGCCCGGCCCGTATCGGCCACCGTGCCGTCAAAATCGAACAGCACAACCGGCCGCTCGCATAGCTGCAATGCCGCCATCGGCATCCCTCTTCCCCAGTTGATGATTTCCACACCGTCACTTCAAACTGTTGACTATTCAACAATTGAACCTAGCAATGTAGAGCAACTCCACTATACTTGTCGCACTTTGCTCTAAGAAGGCGGCGCACAAGCGCCCCAACGAAAGGTGCAATTATGTCTTTTGCCATCATAACCGACTCCACGTCGGACATCTCCCCCGCCCGCGCTCAAGAGCTCGGCATTTACGTGATTCCGCTGCATGTGATTATCGAGGGCGAGGACCTGCTCGACCAGGTGCAGATTACCGCCGAGGAATACGTCGCGCGCATGGCCGGCTCCGAGCAACTGCCGCACACCTCGCAGCCGAGCGCCGGCGAGTTCAAGGCACTCTTTGACCGCGTGCGTGCTGACGGCCACGATAGCGCGATCTTTATCTCGCTGTGCAGCGAATGGTCCGCCTGCTATTCCAACGCATGCCTGGTCGCCGAGACCCACGAGCTCGACGTGCGCTGCATCGACTCGCGCACCGGCTCGGGCGCCGAGGGCCTGCTGGTGGAGTACGCGCTCGCCATGCGCGAGGACGGCCGCAGCCTAGACGAGACCGAGGCGCGGATCCGCGCGACGCTGCCCGACGCCCATCTGCTACTGATTCCGCGCACGCTCGAGAACCTGGTCAAGAACGGCCGCGCGCCCAAGCTCGCCGGCCAGCTCACGCAGATGCTCAACATTCGCCTGGCCGTTTCGCCGTAGTGGAAATCGGGCGAGATCAAGGCAATCAAAAAGGGCCGCGGCGCCAAGCGCATCGTTGCCAACACCATGGCAGATTGCCTCGCGTTTTTGGACGAGCACCCGGGCTCAAGCGTGCGCGTGCTCACGACCGGCGCCGCCGAGGAGCAGGAACTTGCCAACGAGGCGCTCGCGGGCCAGGACTACGTAGACGCCGGCACCGGCCCCATCGGCTGCACCATCGCCACCCACGTAGGCGTCGATGCCATCGCCATCAGCTACTGCCCCCGCTACCAGCCAACTCACTAGGGACGCCCACATCAGTTGCGGTGGAATAGGGACTGTTTTTGGCTTATTAGCCGCCAATCAATCCCTATTTCACCGCAAGTTAGAAATCGGCGATCAGCCCAGCGGACCCTGAAACAGTTCCTCATGCGAGCCCATTCTCACCAGCCTAATCACTGGGTTAGTCTTATGGGGAAGATAAAGAACGACCACATCGACCAAGCCATCGGATAGGTGGAAATCGATGTGGCCGTTGTAGTTTCCGCCCGGGTTTGAGAGCTCGTGGGCGCCATACTCCGCCGGAAGTGACCCATGAGCCACAAGCTCCGCAACCGCCGCTTTAAACTCACTTTTTAGCTGCGGATGCATGCGCATCGTTCGTTTGTAGTCCACCTTAAATTGAGCCTCGACTTTAATCTCGAACATCGCTATTCCTCATCGAGGAATGACATAAGCTCATCAGCGTTATTGAATGACGGGCTATCGTCCGGCAAAATCCCCAACTCATGAGCCTCGGCGATCACCATGGCACGCCTCGTCGCCTCGTTGGTCACCTCCGCCCTTCCTACAATCTCAAAAGGAATCTTTCGTTGATTTACCAGCTGCCGAACGGCAAGATTGAGATAGGAATTGAGGCTGAGGCCGACCGAATCCAAGAACTCAGTCGCCTGTTCCTTGAGCCCCTCTTCGATGCGAACCGTCGTAGGCTTAACCGTTGCAGTAGACATACGCGACCTCCTCGCCCTCGTCTTTTACACCAGTATACCCAATATAAATGGCAATCTGATGTTAGATAACATCAGATTGCCATGCGTATTCATGTCGCGTGAGCACGATTGATCTACATCAGCCCGCTCAGGGCAATGTCGACGGCCTCGTTGAGGTCGTCGGTGATGTGCACGAGCTCGGGATCGAGCGGGCTGATCATACCGGCGTCCAGCACCGGACCGTTAAGCCAGTCGAATAGGCCCTGCCAGTACTCGCTGCCTACCAGCACAAGCGGCATGCGCTTGACCTTGTGCGTTTGCACCAGCGTGAGCACCTCGAACATTTCGTCGAGCGTGCCAAAACCTCCGGGAAACACGATGGCGCCCGAGCTGTATTTGACGAACATGGTCTTGCGCACAAAGAAGTAACGGAAGTCCATGCCGAGGTTCACATATTTGTTGAGCCCATGCTCGTGCGGCAATTCAATGCCCAGGCCAACTGACTTGCCGTTGACACTTGCCGCTCCCCTGTTGGCCGCTTCCATGATGCCGGGGCCGCCACCAGTGATGACCGCCACGCCGCGCTGGGCGATCTTGCGCCCGACGGTACGCGCCGCCTTGTAGAGCGGATCGGTCTTGGGCGTGCGGGCGCTGCCGAAGATGGTCACTGCGGGTCCGAGCTCGGCCAGCGCGCCAAAACCATCGACAAACTCGGCCTGGATGCGCAGCACGCGCCACGGATCGGCATGCAGCCAGTCGGTCGACTCCTCGGGCGCCAGCAGGTTGGCGTAGGTGTTGTCCTTAGGAATCATGGGGCCGCGCATGACCACGGGGCCGCGGCGGTACGTCTCGTCGTAGGCAGGCTCGCCCTCGACGTTCTCATTCTTAATCATGGGTACTCCTATCGAGAAAAAGAAAAGCGGGCGGGGTCGACGCCATGCGCCAAACACCCGCCCGAACATCAACTATTCGGTATGGTACCCACGATGCATCAAGTGCTTGCAAGCTATCGGTCAGCGGTCGCGCAGCCGGTGTCAGCAAATGTGACGAGCGGTTGCCGCTCAGCCTTTGCCATTGCCCACGCTCTGCAAGCGTGTCTGTCGCCCTTAGTAATCCACCGCCGCAGGGCTGTTCATCCAGTCGCTCACAAACGCGCCGTAGCGGCCCTCGATAATGGCCTGGCGGGCACGCTGCATAAGGTTGAGCAGGTAGTAGATGTTGTGCATCGAAAGCAGAATGCCGCCGAGCATCTCCTTCTGCGTGACCATGTGACGGATGAGCGCGCGGCTGTAGCCGCCCGTGCACACCGGGCAGGTGCAGGTGGGGTCGATGGGGCCGTCGTCGTGCGCAAAGCGCGCGTTGCGGAAGTTAAGGCGACCCTCGCTGGAGAACGCCGTACCCATGCGGCCCGTACGCGTCGGCAGCACGCAGTCGAACATGTCGATACCCACGCCCACACCGCGCACGAGGGTGGTGGGGTTGCCGACGCCCATCAGGTAGCGCGGCTTGTGCTTGGGCATGTACTCGCTTACGAGCGGTGCCAGGGTCTCGAACATGGTCTCGTGGTCCTCGCCCACCGAGTAGCCGCCAATGCCGTAACCGGGGAAGTCGCCGCACTCCTCCAGATGGCGCAGCGAGCGCAGGCGCAGATCTAGGTGCATGCCGCCCTGAACAATGCCAAAGAGCGCCTGGTCGTCGCGGTTATGCGCCTTATAGCAGCGCTCGGCCCACATACTCGACAGCTCAACGGCGCGCTCAACGTAGGCGCGCGTGGCGGGATAGCCCGGGCACTGATCGAGCTGCATGCAGATGTCGGAGCCGAGCTTCATGGCGATTTCCATGTTGTCCTCGGGCGTCCAGAACACGTGGCGACCGTCGTAATCGTTGACGATGAAGCGCACGCCCTCGTCGGTGAGCTTGACGGCGTCGTTGTGGCTGAACACCTGGAAACCGCCCGAGTCGGTGAGGATAGGACCGTGCCAGTTCATAAACTTGTGCAGGCCGCCCAGCTCGGCGATAGTGTCCTCGCCGGGACGCATGGACAGATGATAGGTATTGGCAAGCACGATCTGGGCGCCGAGCTGTTTGACGGTCTCGGTAGGAATGCCCTTGACGTTTGCCTTGGTGCCCACGGGCATGAAGATTGGCGTCTCGATGTCGCCGTGCGGGGTGTGCAGCACGCCGGCACGCGCATGCGTCGTCGGGTCCTCGGCGATCATGTCGAATTTAAAAAGGTTCTGGTCCATAAACTGGAACTCCTTGGTTGCGGTTCATACGCAAACCATTATACGGGCAACCCGCAAAGAGCACCGACTCGACAGAAACTGGTGCAAAGGAAACCTGCCCCTTGCGACAACGGATCATTTCCGACAGCCACAGCAACGCCGATGCTATGGCACCGACAGACACTATGACCCAATCCGAGGGCACTAAAAAGATAGGAGCCCCCGCTCGTGACCGCGGGTCGGGGC
>CABUDJ010000073.1 GCA_902490325.1 uncultured Collinsella sp.
TTGGAGACAGCGGAGAGGGGCCCCTGCTGTTAGCTTGTGGTACTGAGTAGTTTAAGCCTCGTCGACGACCTTGAGGCCGCGCGTGTGGTCGATCTCGTTGAGGAGGTTAACGCGACGCTCGTGACGACCGCCCTCAAACTCGGCGTCGAGCCACTCGTCGACAATCATCTTGGCGAGCTCGGAGCCCACGACGCGGGCGCCAAAGGCGAGCACGTTGGTGTTGTTGTGCATGCGGGAGAGCTTGGCGCTGAAGGGCTCGGAGCAGACGACGGCGCGTACGCCCTCGACCTTGTTGGCGGCCAGACTGATGCCGACACCGGTGCCGCAGATCAGGATGCCCAGGTCGACGTCGCCGTTGGCCACGGCCTTACCCACCTTGTAGCCGGCGATGGGGTAATCGAAGCTCTCGGAGGTGTCGGTGCCATAGTTCACGACCTCGCAGCCGCGCTCCTCCAGGTGCTCGGAAATGATGTTCTTGAGCTCGACGGCGGCATGGTCGTTGCCGATACCAATCTTCATGAGTGGTTCCTCTCTGGTCCGTGCGGCGGAATTGCTAAAGGTTTTACCGCGTTCGACTGCATGATAGCGCGACTTTTGCGTAAACGCTCGGGCGTTTTTTGGTCAAACGCTTTAGCATGCAACAAGACGGGCTTCTCATGAATGAATGCCGTCAGATTGCGCTTGAGGGCCGTCCGCCGGAACCATGGTTGCGGTTTTTGATGCATTGTTATCAAATAAAAGTGCTAACTTTTTTGAGAGTCCAGCCCGTTATGCAAGTAGGAGATACCTATGCCTGCCGATTCCCTTCGTGATACCGCGTTTTGCGATGTTTTGAACCGCGAGCTTGTCTGTGCGCTCGGCTGCACCGAGCCCATTGCCGTTGCCTATGCAGCGGCGCTGGCGAGCCAGACGCTCGGTTGCGAACCCGATCATATGGATGTTGCCTGCTCGGGCAATATCATCAAGAACGTTAAGAGCGTGACCGTGCCCAACTCGGGCGGCATGCACGGTATTGAGGCCGCGGCCGTGCTGGGCGCCGTGGGCGGTGACGCCAAGAGCGCGCTCGAGGTGCTCGAGAGCGTTAACGACGAAGACCGTGCTCGCGTGTCCGAGCTCCTCGCCGATGCCGGTTACTGCGATGTGTCGCTTGTCGAGGGTGTGCCCAACCTCTACATCAAGGTGACTGCTACAGCCGGGGGCCATACCGCGGTCGTCGAGATTACCGACCATCACACCAATGTCACGTGCCATACGCTCGATGGTATTCCGGTATGCGGCAAGTCGGCGGGGGAGTGTGCCGCCTGCGCCGAGCGCGTCGTGGCCGAGCGTGCGGCGGATAAGGCCGATGCCCCTATGAGCATTGAGTCCATCATCGACTTTATCGAGGACGGTGACATTGAGGACGCCCGCGCTGCCGTTGAGCGTCAGATTGAGCTGAATGGCGCAATCAGTGCCGAGGGCCTTGCGCACGCTTGGGGCGCCGAGGTGGGTCGTACGCTGCTGGGTGCTCGTGCCGATGACGTCGCCTGCCGTGCCCGTGCCCGTGCGGCCGCCGGGTCCGACGCCCGCATGAACGGCTGCGCGCTGCCGGTCGCCATTGTGTGCGGCTCGGGCAATCAGGGCATTACCTGCGCATTGCCCGTCATGGAGTATGCCGAGTACCTGCGTTGCGACCACGAGCGCCTGGTGCGCGCCGTGATGCTGTCCGATCTTATCGCCGTGCATATCAAGAGCTATATTGGTGCGCTCTCGGCGTTTTGCGGTGCTATTTGCGCCGCGTGCGGCGCCGGCGCTGCGATTACCTGGCTGTGCGGTGGCACGCGCGAGCAGATTGGCGCGACGGTCTCGAATACGCTCGGTAACGTGGGCGGCATCGTGTGCGATGGCGCCAAGGCGAGTTGCGCGGCTAAGATTTCCGCTGCCGTTGATGCTGCGATTCTGGGCCACGATATGGCCATGCAGGGCCGCGGCTTCCGCGCCGGCGAGGGTCTCATTCAGGATACCGTCGAGCAGACGATTGCCAGCATGGGCTACGTGGGCCGCGTGGGCATGAAGGACACCGACATCGAGATCCTCAACATCATGATCGGCAAAACCCAGGTGTGCTAGTTACGCGGTTTTACCAAACCGCGTAACCAGTCGACGCTGCAAACGCCCCTAAGCGGCAATCTGCCTTTCAATCGTCGGGCATGGCCAGAAGGCCTATGCCCTCCTCTTTCAAGGCACATTGCTCGCTTAGGGGCATTTTCGCTGACTTGTGCTCAACCTGCGGCGATATTTGGTTTGGAGCAAGGGGTCCTACGACAGTTCGTCGGCTACTTGGTGTTCGTAGAAGGCTTCTACTACGGCGTTAAAGTCGCGGGCGAAGTCTTCCATGGTTCCGCGCCAGGTGGCTCGGCTGGGCTTGCCCTGGCCCACAAAGGCGGTTTGGATGCCACAATCGGGGGACGGGAAGTCGCGCTTGGGATCGTTGCCCACCATAAGGACCTCGTGCGGCTTGAGCCCCATCACCTGAAGCTGTTCAAGATAATAGGTGGCATCGGGCTTGCAGCGGGTGGTGTTTCCCATGTGCGTGACGAGCTCAAAGGGGGCGTCGGCCAGGTCGCCCCAGCCCATGCGGCACTCGATGGCCCCCTGCGGAAAGCTGGGGTTGGTAAAGAGCGCGCAGCGCAGCCCTGCGTCCTGTACGGCCTGGAGCGCGGCGTGCGCGCCCGGCATGGCGCGAGCGTTAATGACATCGTCGTTCTTGTATGGAAGAACTTCACGGTCGTAGAAGGTAAACGCCTCGTAGATGAGGGGATCGGAGAGGCAGATGCCGCATCGGCGCTCGACCTCGGCGCGGTAAAACTCAAGATTGGTGCGATTGTCCGTGCTGCTTCGGCGATTGGCGTTGAGGTCGACCAAGATGGTGCCGAGGCGCGCCATCGTGCCACCGCGGCTGCGGCGACCGATATCCGCGAGCATCGACGAGACATCCTTAAAATAGCGAAGGATGAACGCGTTGAGGTTGATGCTAAGAAGCGTCTCGTCCATATCGAAAACGACTGCTTTGAGCACGCGGGCACCTTTCTCGAAAAGTCGTTCCAGAATCGTTGGCTCCGGATACTTTACCCCAAAGCTGTATGCCTGACTGTCTATCGTCAACTTATGGAGACGGTCGTCCACAAGATTGCGAAAAAGTCTCCATACGAGTAAAAAATCGCAGTTCACGCTTGAAATCGAAATGATTTCCCCGTAACCTATACGAACGTGATTGCATAAGCGTCACATTAGTATCTGTCGGCTCCCGAGTGTTCCTAAACGTTGTGTGCTTGTCGCACCCTTCTGTAGGTCCTAGCAATCGGGGCCCCGTAGTTCGAAAGGGGTCCACCTTTGAGTGAGATTCAGAACTCGTCCATTTTCTCTCTTGACGATGTCAATGAGGAGGAGATGAACAACCTCATCGACGGTACGATTACCGACTTTGATGAGGGCGATCTCGTTAACGGCACTGTCGTTAAGATCGAGCATGACGAGGTGCTCGTTGACATCGGATTCAAGTCCGAGGGCGTTATCCCGGTCCGCGAGCTGTCCATCCGCAAGGACGCTAACCCTGCAGACATCGTTGCACTCGGTGATCCCATCGAGGCTCTGGTTCTCCAGAAGGAGGACAAGGACGGTCGTCTGGTTCTGTCCAAGAAGCGTGCCGAGTACGAGCGTGCTTGGAACCGCATCGAGGAGAAGTTCAACTCCGGCGAGAACGTCGAAGGCGAGGTTATCGAGGTTGTCAAGGGCGGCCTGATCCTCGACATCGGCCTGCGTGGCTTCCTGCCTGCTTCCCTCGTCGACCTCCGTCGCGTCAAGGACCTCACCTCCTACATGGGCACCCGCATCGAGGCCCGCGTCATCGAGATGGACCGCAACCGCAACAACGTCGTCCTCTCCCGTCGCGTCGTGCTCGAGGAGTCCCGTAAGGCCGAGCGCTCCGAGATCCTGTCCAAGCTCAAGTCTGGCATGCGTCTCCAGGGCACCGTTTCCTCCATCGTCGACTTCGGCGCCTTCGTCGACCTCGGCGGTATCGACGGCCTCATCCACATCTCCGAGCTCTCCTGGAACCACGTCAACCATCCTTCCGAGGTTGTCAAGGTCGGCCAGGAGGTCGAGGTCGAGGTTCTCGACGTCGACCTCAACCGCGAGCGCATCTCCCTGGGTCTCAAGCAGACCACCGAGGATCCGTGGCGCGCACTGGTCAAGAAGTACCCCGTCGGCGCTATCGTCGAGGGCACTGTGACCAAGCTTGTCCCGTTCGGCGCTTTCGTCGACCTGGGCGAGGGCATCGAGGGCCTGGTGCACATCTCCGAGATGGCCAACAAGCACGTCGACCAGCCTTCTCAGGTCACCCACGTGGGCGACAAGGTTCAGGTCAAGGTCATGGAGATCGACCTCGACCGTCGTCGCATCTCCCTGTCCATGAAGTCTGCTGCTGAGACTCTGGGCGTCGAGATCGAGGTTACCCCGCTTCCTTCCGAGAAGAAGGACGAGGAGACCGACGCCGAGTAAATCGGTTTGACGATCACCTGTTTTAAGGGATCCGTCCGCAATGGACGGGTCCCTTTTTGCATTTGCTGCTGAGGCGCGCGATGCTACCCGTGCGCAATGCTGCCCGTGCTGTCCACAGGCTATTGGGTTGTCGGTGCATGAAAAAATGCCGACATCCCGCCTCGGGGAGGAGGCGGGAACACACCGAGTAGACGGAGGGGTGCGGAGCGCGGTCGCGTCTCGACTGACGACGTTGCCCATCGACAGGACCATTGTAACGCATGGCGGTTCTTGGTTTATCGTGTCGAGCGATTGCGTTGTGCCATTGCCTGCGGCAACGGTGTGTTACACTCTTGCACTGCTGAGTGGGCCAGACGGTCGCGCGATGTGCTGCTTGCAGCACGCGTGAGGAAAGTCCGGGCTCCAGAGGGCGGGATGCCGGCTAACGGCCGGGCGGAGTGATCCGACGGAAAGCGCCGCAGAAAAGAAGACTCCCACCTGCGCCGCAAGGCGTAAAGGGAAAAGCTGAAACGGTGGTGTAAGAGACCACCAGCGTCGTGGTAACACGGCGGCTTGGCAAGCCCCATCCGGAGCAAGCGCGAATAGGAACGCTATGGGCCGGCCCGGTCCGCGTTCGGGTAGCGTGCGTGGAACTGCACGGTAACGTGCAGACAAGATAAATGACCGTTCACGACAGAACCCGGCTTATAGGCCCACTCAGCACTTTGTTGACGCTGCGAACCCGTCAGCGCGGCAATCTGCCTTTCAAGCCTTCGGGCATGACCATAAGGTCAATGCCCTCGTCTTTCAAGGCACCTTGCTCGCGCTGACGGGTTCTCGCTTTCGTTTACGGAATCATCGGTGTTGCCGTTCTATTTACCGGGATTAACGGTACGGTCTTTGCCGTATGATTGAGGCTGTTTGTTGCTGCGCTTTATTTTGTTGAGGGGCTTTGTTGGACAGCTATTTTACTCTGCAATCGAATATTGAGGCTTCGGGCGAGTTTGTGGACCGCAAGAGCCGGTTTATTGCCCAGCTGGTCCATATTGAGTCCGAGGATGAGGCGAATGCCTTTATCGAGATGGTTCGCAAACGTCATTACGACGCTCGACACAATGTTCCCGCGTGGATTTTGGTCGATGGACGCGAGCGCCAGAGCGATGATGGTGAGCCGAGCCGCACGAGTGGTATGCCGACGCTCGAGGTTTTGCGCGGCGCGGAGCTCAAAAATGTTTGCTGCGTAGTGACGCGCTATTTTGGTGGCACGCTGTTGGGGCCTGGTGGCTTGGTACGCGCCTATACCGCGGCGACGCAGGCGGCGGTGGCCGCGGCTCAGGAGGCCGGGCAGATCGTTGAGATGACGAGCGTCGTGCCGGTTGACGTGCATGTGGCCTATCCGCAGTACGAGCAGGTGCTTCGTTTGGCGCAGGATTCGGGTGCCAAGGTTTCGGATACCGATTACGCGGATGCCGTGACGATTCACTTGGTGTTCAAAGCTGGGGAGCAGGAGCTGTTTTGCGCTAAGATGCGCGAGCTTATGGCGGGGCGTGAGGAGATTGAGGTCGGAGCTCCCAAATTTGCCGAGTTCTAACGGCGACGGCCGGCGTGCTTTTGGATGGATCCTAAGCGCGCCGGCCGTCGTTTTACTGTTGCTGTCGATTACTCGGCGAGCTGCTTTAGCACATCACAGGCGATTTCGACGGCATCGTCGATGCAGCCGGGGCAGCTGCGGAGCGGACCCTTATCCGATCCGATGCCCTTGAGCGTGCCGCAGACGGTCGTCGTGTTCTTCTCGCCAAAACGCTTGGCAATCTCGCGCGACAGCTTGTAGGTCTGGCCTTTGGTCTTGGGGTTCTCCATGCCGTCGCTCATTACAAAGCCCATGATGGCAACAGCGCCCGAGATGGCGCCGCAGGTCTCGGTCATGCCACCCATGCCGGCGCCAAAGCCCTCGGTGAGGGTAAAGGCGGTCTGGGGGTCGAGCCCGACGGCAGGTGCGAGCGTGCAGGCAACGGCCTGTGCGCAGTTAAAGCCACGGGCGTGGTATTCGGCAGCCTGAGCCTGGCAGGCGGCGGTGTCGAGCTGGGTGGTATCGATCTGCTTCATCGTTGTCTCCTTGGTCACGGTGTACCCGCCTATGGTACCCGTGACGGGGCATGTAATCATCGAGAGCTTCATGTATGCCTCATTTTTATCTATCGAGCAAATGCCCAAGGCTTGAGATAAATACCCCTAATCAATTTGTCCCATAACCTACCTTGGGGATGGGTTGAGAGGGGTGCAGGGTAGCGGTATCGTGAACCGAATAAAACTAAAACCCAGGCAAGGGAGCTAGATATGAGCGAGCAGACTATCGGTACTACATGTGTTCAGGGCGGCTATCACCCGGGAGATGCGGAGCCGCGCCAGGTGCCCATCTACCAGTCCACCACGTGGAAGTACGACACGTCGGAGCACATGGGCAAGCTGTTTGACCTGGAGGAGTCTGGCTACTTCTACAGCCGTCTGCAGAACCCCACGTGCGATTTGGTTGCCGCCAAGATCTGCGAGATGGAGGGCGGCACCGCTGCGATGCTCACGAGTTCGGGCATGGCTGCGAACTTCCTCGCGATCTTTAACGTTGCCGGTGCCGGCGATCACGTGGTCGCAAGCTCTGCCATTTACGGCGGTACGTATAACCTGCTCGCCCACACCATGGGCCGCATGGGCGTGACCTGCACGTTCGTCGCTCCCGACTGCACCGATGAGGAGCTGGAGGCTGCCTTTCAGCCCAACACAAAGCTCGTCTTTGGCGAGACGATCGCAAATCCCGCCCTTGCCGTGCTCGATATTGAGCGCTTTGCCAAGGCCGCACATGACCACGGCGTGCCGCTGATGGTCGACAACACCTTCCCGACGCCCGTGATGTGCCGTCCCTTTGAGTGGGGCGCCGACATCGTTACGCACTCCACCACCAAGTACATGGATGGACATGCTGCCTACCTGGGCGGCGTGATCGTCGACCACGGCCAGTTTGACTGGATGGCCCATGCGGACAAGTTCCCGGGTCTCACCACGCCTGACGAGAGCTACCATGGCGTGACCTATGCCGAGAAGTTCGGTCGCGAGGGCGCCTTCATTACCAAGGCCACCGCGCAGCTCATGCGCGATCTTGGCCCCATGCAGAACCCGCAGGCGGCGTTCTTCTTGAACGGCTCGCTCGAGAGCCTGCATGTGCGCATGCCGCGTCATTGCGAGAACGGCCTGGCCGTTGCCAAGTTCCTGCAGAGCCATCCCAAGGTGCGCTTCGTGAGCTATCCGGGCCTGGAGGGCGACAAGTACTATGACCTCGCTCAGAAGTACATGCCAAACGGTACCTGCGGCGTTGTGAGCTTTGGCTTTAATGGTGGTCGCGCGGCGGCCGAGACCTTTATGAAGAGCCTCAAGCTCGCCCAGATCGCCACGCACGTGGCCGACGCCCGTACTTGCTGCCTGCATCCCGCTAATGCCACGCATCGCCAGATGAACGATGAGGAGCTCATCGCCTGCGGTATCTCCGCCGACATGGTGCGCCTGTCGTGCGGCCTCGAGGACACGGCCGATCTGATTGCCGACCTTGAGCAGGCGCTCGAGCAGTGCTAGGCTAGCGTTCGCACAAGGCGCCGATGCTGGCAGAAAGCTTCGGTGGCCTTTCGTTCCGATTCCGTAGGCGGGACCCCAATTGCGACTGTTTACAGGCGATTGGGGCCCCGTTTTTGCGTTGCGCCACTTGAAAGGATGGATATGGAGAAAACTGCAGAGCAGCTGCGCCGCGAGCATATTGCCCTAGAGGGCGACACCCATGGCAAGAACAAATGGGCGATTCTATTTACCGTGCTCATCATGACGTTTATGGTGTGTTTGGATTCGACCGTCGTGACCGTGGCGCTGCCCGTGATGCAAAAGGAGCTGGGCGTGGGCCTCGATCGCATTCAGCTGGTGAGCTCGGTGTACCTGCTTGCGACATGCGTGGCTATGTTGCCGTTTGGCCGTCTGGGTGACGTGCGCGGCAAGGTGAATGTGTTCCAGCTGGGTGTCATCGTCTTTTCGGTCGGTTCGCTGCTGTGCGGCCTTTCGGCCTCGCTCGAGGTTCTTATCCTGGCACGCATTGTTCAGGGCGTCGGTTGCGCGGCGGCCATGGCTAACAACATGGGTATCATCACCGAGTCGTTTCCGGCGCGCGAACGAGGCCGTGCTATGGGTATTCTCGCGACCTTTGTGGCCCTCGGCATGATGTGTGGCCCCGTGCTCGGCGGCATGCTGGTGGCAAGCTTTCCTTGGGAGAGCATCTTCCTCATCAACCTGCCCATTGGCGTCATCTCGTTTATCGTGGGGCTCTACACGCTGCCGCATGTAAAGCCGGAGGCCGGCGAGCGCCCCATGTCGCTGGCGGAGGCCGCGCGTCGCTGCTTTGCAAATTCGGCCTTCACCATCAACCTTGCCTGCATGCTCATCGTGTTCGTTGGCATTGGCGCATCCGAGTTTATTCTGCCGTTCTATTTTCAGGACGCCCACGGCTTTGGTTCCGACATTTCCGGATTACTCTTTTTGGCGCTGCCGATGGTGAATGCCTTTATCGGCCCGCTTTCGGGAACGGTTTCGGACCGTGTTGGCTGCGAGGGTCCTACGGCGGTTGGCCTGGGCGTGTACGTGTGCGGTCTCTTTGCGGTAAGCACGCTCGACGGGCACTCTTCTATCCCTGTGATCGTGTGCTGCGTCGCATTTATGTCGTGCGGTACGTCGATTTTCCAGAGCCCTAACAATTCGTTGTATATGGGCTCGGCTCCGCGCGAAGCGCTCGGCTTTGCGGGCAGCCTGGGTAGCCTGGCGCGCTATGCGGGTATGGCACTCGGCATTACGGTGGCGTCGAATATCCTGTATGGGCAGATGAGCGTGGCGATGGGCGAGGCCGTGACTAGTTTTGTTGCAGGCCGTCCGGATGTATTCCTATTCGGCTTTCGCTCGGTGTTCTACGTGCTCATGGCTGTGGCCGCTGTGGGCTTTGCGCTCGCCATGGTGCGTTTGGCGAGGATGCGCGCCCGCCATTAGTGCGTTGGGAGGCTGTCTGCCACGATTCGCGCCGTCCCAAAAAGACTGGGGTTGATTTCCGATCTCAGCCGAACACATTGAGCAAATAGGCCGTTCCCGCAGCTAGCCGAACGCCCCCGAGGCCCCATCCGGGCCCCGGGGGCGCCGTTTTCCCAGTTGAAGGAACGGTGGAGATGTGTTTCGATGGGTC
>CABUDJ010000074.1 GCA_902490325.1 uncultured Collinsella sp.
CTGCGGTTTTGTTGGCTGGGGGTGGGGTGGGGGCTACATTTTTGACTCCCCGCCGGCCGCCCGGGGCCTTTTGGCCCCGGGCACTGCCAGCGTGCCTAACGCTTACGGATACCCCAGACCAGGGCTCCGACGCCGGTCATGGCGATAACAAATGCCATGAGCAGTGCGGCGGCCTGCTGGTCACCCGTGGTGGGCAGGAAACCCTTGACCGTCTTGACGATGTTCGTCACCGTCTTGGGCGTGCCGGGATCGGGCGTAGGCGCAGGAGTCTCGGGCTTCTTGTACGTGTTGTTGAACACGATACCCTCGACGCTCTTGTCGCCCTTGGTAAAGGCGACGTTCGCCTTGAGGTTGCCCTCGCCGTCGTCGACCACGTTGACGGTCGCGGTAAAGACGGACTTGTCGTAGGTCATACCGGCCTCGTCGCCCTTGACCTCGCTGATGGTGTAGACGTACGTACCAGGCTCGTCGTACTCGAACTTGTCGAAGCTGATCTTGCCGTCGGCATCGTTGGTGACGGTGGACTCGGCGTCCTCGCCAACGAGCTTAAAGCTAAACTCGTCCTTCTTGAGTTCGCGTCCCTCGAGCACCTTGATGGCGCCGATGGAAACCTGCGTGGGCATGGCGTGATACTTGTTGGTAAAGCCAGCCGACTCGGTGGTTCCCTCGAGCTTGTGCGTCGCGGCCAGCGTGCCATCGCCGTTGTCGGAGACGGTGGTCACGACGGTGTAGGTCGTGCCGTCATAGATGACGCCCTTGTACAGGCCGAGCGCGTTGGGGCAAGCCTCGCGCAGCGTGTACGTGTGCGTGCCGGGTGCCTCGTAGCGGATCGGGCTCAGCGTAACGTTGCCGTTGGCGTCGTTGGTGCCACTAGCGACAGTCACGCCGTCCTCGAGCAGCTCAAACGTGAACTCGCCAGCTGCAAGGTCGCGGCCGGTCAGACGCTTAACCGTCTTGACCTGATCGGTCACGACAGAATCGGCGGGCGTCACGCTGTAGGTGTTGGTGAACGTGAAGGCCGCACCGTCGTCGCCGTTGCGCACGACACTCAGGTGTCCGGCACCGTCGTCAGTCACGGTGTAGGAAACCTTACGCGCGGTGTTGGCGTCATTGGTCACGCCAGGGGCGCTACCGGACTCGGCCACCGTGTAGGTAAAGGTGTGCGAGCGCGGAGCGGTGGGGACTGCGGGCTCGGACTCGTCGGTGTCGGCAGCGTCGCCGTCAGCGGCGTCGGCGTCAACCTCGGCCTCGTCGGCGTTGGCCTCGTCGGCGTTGGCTTCGGCGTCGCTCGATGCGTCGTCAGAAGCATCGGTCGTCACGCCCAGGGCGCGGTTGAGGTCCTCGAGCGTAAAGTGGATCTTGCCAAAGTCCACGTTGCCGGCCGCGTCATTGGTTGCGGTCGCGCGCTCGGGCATCGGGGCGCCCGCCTCGTCGGCGGTCACGGTAAAGGTGAACTTGCCCGCGATGTCTGCCGGGGTCAGGCCCTCGGCAGCCTGGAGCTTCTTGGTACCAGCGAGCGCAGCGTCAACGGCATCGGCGCCGTAGACGTTCTCGAACACGGGCTCGACGCCACCGTAGTCAGGCTTTGCCGTCAGGGTACCGTCACCGTTGTCGACGACGATGACCTTAAAGCTAAAGCTCGACTTCGCGGAGGTAATGCCCTGGTCGGCCAGCAAGTTCGTGTACTCAAAGGCCGTGTAGTTGATAGTCCACGCAAGCTTGCCGTCCGTGTCGGTGCGGATGGCGCGCCCGGTGCTTACCAGGTCGGCGAGCATCTTGGTGTCGTAATGCAGCGTGCCAAAGCTCACCTGGCCGTTATAGTTGAACGCCGGCGTGCCACTGATGGCTTCCGTCTCGCCCGCATAGGCGATGCCAAAGTAGAACTCGCCGTCGGCCAGCGGACGGCCGGTCAGGGTCTTGGTGGCGACAATCTGTGCAGAAACGCCCGGGTTATCGGTCGATGCGCTATAGCTGTTTTCGAACGGGACCAGAGCGCTCTCAACCTTGTTCTCGCCGCTCTTGTGGATTGTCTCGTGCGTGCCCTCGGGTCCGCCAGATACGGTCGTGGTAGCGGTAAGCGTACCGGCGCCGTCATCGGCGATAACGATCGTCACCGTGCGCTCGGCGTTGTCGTAGGTGTAACCGGGCTTGCCGTCGTTCTTCTCGGCCACGGTATATTTGAAGGTCTTGCCGGCGTCAGCCTGCGTAAACTTGACCTCATGGCCCGCCAGAATGTCAATCAGACCGACCGTTGCCTCTGCCGTCGCAGGGGATTTGAAAGTGTTGGCCCCGGGCAGCAGACCAAGTGCGTTGGCCGAAGCCTCGTCGGCGGGCGTCACGGTAAAGCTAAACTGGCCCTCAGTCATGGGACGTCCGGAGAGGGTCTTGCTGAGCTTAAGGCCGCCGGCCGCGGCGTAATCGAGCTCAGTGCGGTACGTGTTGGTGAAGCGGCCGCTTTCCTTCTTGGTGACGTTGGCGGTCAGGACGCCCTCGCCGTTCTCGGTCACGGTCACTTCGGCGGTCGCGACATGTCCGTCATACGTCATGCCCGCCGCGTTGCCCGCGTTCTCGCGGATCTCATATTTGTAGGTTCCGGCAGCCGTGTAGCGGATCTTGCCGAAGTTGATGGCGGCGATGCCGCCCTTCGCGTCCTTCCTGTTCACGGTCACGGTTGCGGGGTCGGGCAGCGGGGTGCCCTCGGCGGCGGTAATGGTAAAGCTGAACTCGTCGGAGTCCGTCCAAGCGCGACCATCGACAGCCTTGCTCAGGCCAAAGTCGAGCTCTGCGTCGATCGGGGTCACACTGTAGGAGTTCTTGAACTCGGCGGGCTCGGTGCCCTTCAGGACATGCGTGGCACTGAGCGTACCGTCGCCCTTGTCGGTGATGGTGGTCTCGATGGTGTATTCGGCGGTGCTGTAGGTGATGCCCTTGCTGGTGGTTCCGCCGTTGACCTCGCGCAGCGTGTAGGTGTGCTTGCCGGCCTTGTCGTACTTCACGGCGCTCATCGTGATGTTGCCTTCGGCATTGTTGGTGCCGGTGGCGACGACCTTGGCGTCCTCGTCCTCGCCCTCGACGAGCTCGAAGGAGAACTCGCCGTCCTTGAGGTCGCGGCCGGTCAGGAACTTGGTCGCGGTGATCTGGTCGGTGACGCTGGAGCTCTCGGGGGTCACGTTGTAGGAGTTCTTGAACTCGGCAACCTTGACGTCCTTCAGAACATGCGTGGCACTGAGCGTACCGTCACCGTTGTCCGTGATGGTGGTCTCGATGGTGAACTTGGCATCGCTGTAGGTGATACCGCCAGCGTTGCCCTTGACCTCGCGCAGCGTATAGGTGTGCTTGCCGGCAGCAGTGTACTCGATGGGGCTCATCGTAATCTTGCCTTCGGCATTGTTGGTACCGGTGGCGACGACCTTGGCGTCCTCGCCCTCGACGAGCTCGAAGGAGAACTCGCCGGCAGTAAGCTCGCGTCCAGTCAGGACCTTAGTCGCCTTGACCTGGTCAGTGACGCTGGAGCTCTTAGGGGTCAGATTGTATGCGTTCTTGAACTCGATGCTCTTGGCGCCCTCGGCGCCCTTTATCTCGTGCGTAGCCACCAGCTGACCCTTGCCGTTATCGCTGATAGTCGTCACGATGGTGTGGACCGTATCGTCGTAGGTGATGCCACCGGCGTTGCCCTTAACCTCGTGCAGCGTGTAGGTGTGCTGGCCGATCTCGGTGTACCTGATGGGGCTGAACGTCACCTTGCCGTCGGCGGCGTTCGCAACGGTCTCAATAAGCTCGGAGTCCTCGCCCTTAACCTCGCGCAACTCAAAGCTGAACTCGCCGGCCGTAAGGTCGCGCCCGGTCAGGGACTTGGTTACGTCAATCTGGTCGGTAACGCTGGATTCAACAGGATTCGTAGCGTAGGTGTTCCTGAACTCGGTCACGTCGGCTTCGCTCCAAACCACCTTCACCTCAGCGCTCAGTTCGCCCTTCTTGTTGGGCGTCACCGTCACGGTAATCTCCGCGACGTTCTTGCTGTAGGCGATGCCGTCAACCGTGGTCCCGGCGTTCTTTTCGCTGACTTTGTAGACATACGTGCCGGGCTCGGTGTAGATGATCTCACCGAAATCGATAGCCGTGTTGCCCTCGGTCGCAGTCGCGATCGCGGACGCGGGCATCGGGGCGTTATCCTCGGACGTCAGCCCAAACTCAAACGTGTCCTCATCCGTCCACTCGCGGCCCTCGAGCACCTTGGTCAGGCCAAAGCTGGCCTTGGTATCCACCGTTGCCGGCGTCATGCCGTACTTATAGCTAATCTTGCCGTTGTTGCCCAGATGGACGTCAACCTCTGTGGCGTTCGCCTTTGCAGACATGTTGTTCCACTTGGGGTTGAGCACGTCGGTCACGGTGCCGGTGAGGTTACCGCCCACGCTCTCCTTGGTGGTGTGGAGCTCATCAATAAAGGCCAGGCGTGCGGTTCCCTTGCCAAACGACAGGTTTCCACTCGCGTCGCGCACGACGGCGCCCTCAAAGTTCGCAGCGTGTTCACCGGCAAACTCAATAACAGCAGTACGGGATTCGGCCTTTCCGTCTGCGCCCAGCGCCTCAAACTCATCCTTGTAGTAATACTTGCTGCCGACAGCCAGCGAACCCGTTGCGGGCGTCGTGCAGTTCTTATCCGTGTAAATGGGAGTCTGCTTCTGGAAATAGTAATAGCGGTTGGTGTCGGCAGGCTCAAAGTTCGCGATCGTATCGCCCAGCGCGCCAGCGTTCCACTTGTTCGCGTAGAAGTTAACGGTCTTGGAACCGTTCTCCGCGGTGGTCGTATTGCTCTTGATGTAGTCCTCGAGCCCCTTTACGTTCTTGGGCGTAAACAGGTTATCGAGCGCTTCTTTCTTAACGCTTGAGGTGTAGTTCACCTGAATGGGCTCAGTATTGTCGACCGTAAGCACGCCGTCGGTGATCTTAAAGTGGCGCAGCGGAATCAGCGACGCAGGAATCTTAACCGTTACGATATCGCCGGTCTGAGGCTTGCCCTCTTCGGCATGCTGAACGGTGATGACCAGGTTCGCAGCGGCACCAGAAAATGTGTAGGTGTCGACGTTACCCTCGGGCTTCTTTGACGGTTTTTCAAACGTCTCGCCACCATACACGACGGACGTAAAGTTGTCGACCTGCATAAAGTCGCCCAGCTCATCGGTAAACGTGATGTAGCCGGACTTATGCTCGCCATAACCGCTGTGAACTTCTGTCGGGTAACCAGTTTGGATAATGCTTCCCGAGATCTCTTCGAAGATTTTCTCGAGCTCAGAGGCGCTGGTTGCCGACTTGTAGTAGTCGGAGTTTTCCGCACGCGTGCCATAGTCGATGACCCACTCGCCCCAGAAAGAGATGCTTGACGTGGCACCAGGATAGTTGCTCGACACAGCATGCATGAACTTGTTCACTTTGCTCGTGCCTTCAGCTGTGGGGTCGGCGCTGGGATTTGCTCCGTTAAAGATGCCAATAGTATAAATGTCGGCACCATTAGCTTTGAGGCTCTTGGCGCTAGCGATGGCGCTATCGGCAACACTTGCCTGGAATCCACTCGAACTCGTAGGTGAGCCATCGGTAAAGAACACAACAATCTTCTTGGCATCTGCACGACCAGAATTAATAGTAATGTTCTCGGCCAGCTCCAGACCATAGTCGGCTTGCGTGGAACCGGCAGGTTTGATGTTGCCAACCGTGTCCTTGAGGCTATCCGCATCCTTGCCCTTGCAGGACGTCAGGTTCTTCATGGTCTGCGAGTAGTTGTAGGTGTACCGTCCATCACGATAAGTGTCGTTGCCGACCTTATCAGTCTTCTTCTTGCCCGCAAACTTTACGATGGCAACCCGATGCTGCTTGGACGCATCTGTAATGCTTTGGTTTTGCGCGGCGATGGCGTCAATAAAGGTATTGGCGGCCGTCTTTAGCGCATCGATGCGCTTTGTGTTGTCGCCCGTGCCCATAGGGTCGTCCATCGAGCCAGAAGCATCCAGCACCATCACGATGTCGAGCGGCTTGCCGGAAATCGTCGTATCGGATGTCGAAGAGATGGCAGACAGCGTGGTCAGGAAATCCGAATCCCCGCTCTCGACTGCCTTGACCGTCTTGTCGGTCCAGATTCGGCCGACGTTTTGAGTTGTTACTTCCTTTCCGTTATAGCCGCCGGCCCAGAACTTCCAGTAGTTGCTGGTGTCGGGGTCGACGACCTTTCCGGTCATTGTCGGTCCGTCCATTCCGGTGCTGGACCTGGCGTTGGCCTCGGGCAGCATGGCAAATGCTGCAGCCGGCAACACCAACACTACGGCCAGTATCACCGCCAAGAGACCCCTCGTGTACTTACCCATCGCGTCTCCCTTCTCGCGGTCTCAGACCTTGCATCAGCCTAAAGTTACGGAATGAGACACAATTAGGGCAGGTGACACATGTTCCAGATTCGATTTTGGACGTGAGACAAATGTCTCAACAAAGTTGAGACACGAGGGTTTTCGCAAGAAAACGGGTGCAATTCAAGATTGACGGGACAAAAGGGCCCGTTTTCCTCCATCCCCGAGGGAGCAGTCGATGGCGCTCGCCACAAAACTAGCCCATCTACTACGTTTAGTCCGGTACCCCCGACCATAACCGCGTTTCATGAAAAACCGCAGGTGCTCTACCTGCGGTTTTTATTTCGCATTACTTGCCATGGTTGAGGGCAGCGGCTTAAACGTAGTAGATGGGCCCATTTCGTGGCAGACGGGTCACGTGGCGGCCCTCGCAAGGCAAAAAATGATCCGTTTTCCTCCGTCCCCGGGGGATCAAAGGCTGTTACGGATATGGTGCCATTTCAAAACTATGCCGGATTACTACGATAAAAACGAGGTCGCCGATCACGCGCGACTTTTTCACTAAACTGCGAGCCGTCTACCTGCGGTTTTTGTTTTGCCAAATGCGGTGTGGTTGAGGGTAGGCGATTTATCGTAGTAAACCGGCATAGTTTTGTTCGCAGTGGTACAACCGCGCGTTTAAGCGCGGGGCCGGTGGGGCATTTTTGCCCCACCGGCCCCTATTCCAGCTCTATTCCAGCGTTACTCCGGCTTGGTTTCTACCGTGGGAGTCTTGTCCGCCGCAACCGGAGTGCGGGCGGTGTCCATAGTCAGGCAGTGCTTGGGACAGCTTTCGATGCACTCGCCGCACACCACGCAGGCGTACGGGTCAATCGACCAGGTGCCGCCCTTGCGATCGACTGCGAGCGCGCCCGCCGGGCAGCGACGCGCGCACATGCCGCAGCAGATGCACACGTCCATGTCATTGACGATATGCCCGCGCAGGCGCTCGGGTGCCGCGAGCTTCTCCTGCGGATAACACACCGTGACCGGCTGCTTGACCATAGAGCCCAAGGCCGTCTTGGCAAATGTCAGTAAACTCATGCCGCGCCTACCTTTCCGTGCAGCTGATGCAAGGGTCGATGGTCAGGATAATCATGGGCACGTTGGCAAGGAGCACGCCCTGCAGCGCATGCGTCAGACCCGCCAGGTTCTGCGACGTCGGCGTGCGCACGCGGAAACGGTCCAGGTTCTTGGTGCCGTTGCCGCGCACATAGTAGTACGCCTCGCCGCGCGGCTGCTCAATCACAACCTCGCCGCACGCGCCGTCGGCCGGTGTGAGCTTGGTACGCCCGCCAATGCCGTCGTGCGGAATCTTGCCGACAAGCTCCTTGATAATGTCCATGGCCTGCGTGACCTCGGCACAACGCACCTGGCAGCGGGCATAGCAGTCGCCATCGCTAGCAACGATGGGCTCAAACGCAGCCAAGTCCGCATAGGCACCGTCGCCAAACATGCGCACGTCATAATCCACGCCCGAGGCACGACCGAACGGGCCGACCATCGAAAGCTCCAGCGCGTCCTTCTTGCTGATCATGCCCACGCCATGCAGGCGCTCGCCGCAGCTATTGTCGTCCAAAAACGTATGCACCAGGGCCTCGTAGTCGGGGCGCATGGCATCAAGCGTCTGGACAATACCCGCCAGCTCGGAGTCCTCGATGTCGTGCTTAAGGCCGCCGACCTCGTTAATCGAAAGGATCACGCGGCCGCCGCAGGTGCTCTCGAAGATCTTGAGAATCTGCTCGCGCAGGGTCCACGAACGATAGAACAGCGCCTCGAAGCCAAAGGCATCGGCGAGCAGGCCCAGCCACAGCAAGTGCGAGTGAATGCGCGAAAGCTCGTGCAAAATGGTGCGAATATACTGCACGCGGCCAGGCACCTCGATGTCGAGCATGCGCTCGCAAGCTGTGGCATAGCCGCAGCTGTGGCCCACGGCGCAGATGCCGCAGATGCGTTCGGCGATGTAGCCAAACTGATGCATATCGCGCTTTTCGGTGAGCTTCTCGAGCCCTCGGTGCACAAAACCGATTTGCGGAATTGCCTCGATAACGCGATCGTCCTCGAGCACTAGATCCAGGTGGAGTGGCTCGGGCAGCACCGGGTGCTGCGGGCCAAACGGAATAACGGAGCGATGCGCCATGGACCTTACGCCTCCTTTTTCTGCTTGTCGCGGGCGGCCTTGGCGGCAAGCGCCGCGCGGACCTTGGCCGCTTTCTCGGGATCCATGGCAGCGAGCTTTGCCTCCATCTCGGCAGCCTTGAGCGCGGCCTTCGCAGCAGCCTCATCGTGCTGAGCATCGGAGCCGGCAGCCGCAGCGGGCTGGGCGGCAGCAGCACTCGCAGCGCCCTCCCCCGCAGCGGCCGTGGCAGCAACAGCCCTCTCGGCAGCGGCCTTGCGCGCCTTGGCCTCGGCAGCCGCGCGGACCTTCATGGCCTTCTCGCGCGCAGCCTTCACCTCGGGCGTGATAACGCTCATGGGCTCGGTAGTCGAGACCTGGTAGAAAAAGCCCTTAAAGTCGATCTGCATGTCGGTGATGGCAAGGCCAAACAGGTCGTGGGCCTCATTTTCAAACGGGAACACCGCGGGGTAATACGAGCTGATGGACGGAATCTCCTGGTACTGGTCGATGCCCTCAACCACCAGGTTCTCAATCGCATAGCTGCCATCCTGCGCAATATGCTCCTGAGCAGCACGAACGTTGATAAACGTATAGACCAAGCGATACGAGCCGTCGTCGACGTTGCGCTCGGCGTGCATTTGCACAAAGCGCGCGCCGACGCCCTTGAGCGCCTGGACATGCGACAGGAGCTCGTCGATCCCGACGGTGGTATAGATAGCCTTTTGCATTACTCGGCCTCCTTTGCAGCGGCGGACGTCCCAGCAGGCGCGTCGCCAGCGGCGGGCGTGGACGTGTACGCGCCCGGGTGCGCCATTCGC
>CABUDJ010000075.1 GCA_902490325.1 uncultured Collinsella sp.
AGCGACATCATGGATGTCCTGCGCGAGGCGCGGCGGGCGTGGGGCCGAGCCATTCGCGGTGGCATAGATGCTGCTAGTGTAGCACGCTCGGGTGCATGGGGAGGATAGCGGGATGCGAGGCTGTCTGTCTGGTTTGGTCTTAGCGCTTCTTCTTGTTCTTCTTCTGCTTGCGCTGCTTGCCTTTGGTCTCCTGGGGCTTGTCGCCCTGCTTGGCCTCGGCGGCGGCCTTCTCGGCCTTCATCTTCTTGCGTTTGGTCTCGATGCGGAGTTTTTTGTTGATGCGCGCCTTGAGGAAGGGGCCAAACTGCTCGGCATCGCCGCGAACAAAGGTGTCCTTGGGGATCGTCACGCCCTGGTCGGCGAACATAGCCACAAAGATGCGCTCGCCGTCGAGCACGTGGTCGAGCTTCTCAAACGGGAAGAACTGCGACTTGCCGCTCTTGCCCCAGACCATCAGGCCGTCCTCGTTGGCGGCGACGCGGCGGTAGCGGCCACCCATGGACTCGTCTGCCTCGACGGCGTCGATAAAGTCGCGGGCGAGGGTGTGGTGCAGGTTTTTGCTCCACCAGGCCAAAAAGGCGCCGAATATGATCAGGACGACGCCGAACTTGATCCAGTTGCCGCCGGCCACCAGCATGCCAATGCCGAGCAGCGCGGCAATTGCCGCGGCGACATACAGCGAACCGCGACGCCTGGGCGAGGCGACCAGGCGGGCGAAGTCGGTGACCAGGTCGTTTTCGTACTGGTACTCGTTGAGGTACAGGATGCCGTCGTCGGCTGCGGCCTGCTCTTCGAGCGCGACCTCGACCTGGTCGGCTGCTTCGGAGGGGACGAGGTTGCTCTCTGCGTCTGCCATGCTCTTTGGACTCCTATCGCGGCGGGCTCGCCGTACGGGTTATTATGAATGAAGTATGCCGTGCGACCGCATGGCCGTCGCGGCAACAAGACTCAGTATACCCGGGGGAGCACCCATGGAATCGTTGTACCGAAAGTATCGCCCGCTCACCTTCGACTCCGTGGTGGGCCAGCAGCATATCGTCTCGACGCTCGAGCACGCCATCACCGAGGGGCGCCTGTCCCACGCCTACCTGTTCTGCGGACCGCGCGGCACGGGCAAGACCACCATGGCGCGCATTCTGGCCAAGGCGCTGCTGTGCCGCAATGCCGAGGCGGCGCGCGCCGAGGGTGCAAGCGGCTGCATGCCCGACGGTACTTGCGAGGAGTGCGAGCTCATTGCCGAGGGCAACCACCCCGATGTCTACGAGCTCGATGCCGCAAGCCGTACCGGCGTGGACAACGTGCGCGAGGAGATCATCAACTCCGTCAACTTTGCCCCGGTGCGCGGCAAGTACAAGATTTATATCATCGACGAGGTTCACATGCTCACGACGGCGGCGTTCAACGCGCTGCTCAAGACGCTCGAAGAGCCGCCGGCGCACGTGATCTTTGTGCTGTGCACCACCGATCCGCAAAAGATTCTGGAGACCATCCTCTCGCGCTGCCAGCGCTTCGATTTCCACCGCATCGGCAACGAGGATATCGAACATCGCCTGTCCTACGTGTGTGAGCAGGAGGGCTTCGATTACGACGACGAGGCGCTGGCCATCGTGGCGCGCCATGCCAAGGGCGGCATGCGCGACGCGCTTTCCACACTGGAGCAGCTGAGCGTTTTTGGCAACGGAGCCGTGCACGCGGACGATGCCCGCTCACTTTTGGGCGAGGTTTCGGACCAGATCCTGGGCGAGTTTGCCCGCGCCATCGCCGAGCGTGATATTGCTGAGCTCTATGGGATCATTCGCGCGCAGGTCGAGGAGGGCAATGACCTGCTTGAGCTGACGCGCGACCTGGTGGCGCACGTGCGCGACGTGTATGTGGCCTGCGTTGCCGGTGCCCGTGCCGAGCTGTTTGAGGGCGGGGCCGAGCAGGCCGAGGCGCTTGCTGCCGAGGCTGCTGCCTTTGGCGAGCATCCGGCCGACCGTCTGGCCCGCGTGCTGACGGTGCTCGACGATGCCGCGCTGGAGATGAGGGGCGCGAGCGACGTGCGCCTGGTGCTCGAGATCGCCTGCACGCGTCTGGCACGTCCCGAGGCTGATTTAACGATTGAGGCATTGGCCGAGCGTGTGGCACGCTTGGAGGCCATGGTTGCCAACGGCGCCGTGCCGGCGAGCGTGGCCGCTGCTCAGGCCGCCGCGCCTGCAACTGTCGCGGCTGCTCCTGCGACGACGCAACAGCCGACGTTGATCTCGGGCACCCGAGCTGACGCTCCGGCAGCATCCGCTGCTCCCGCCGCTGCGTCTGCGCGCCAGGGCGGCATGCCCTGGGACCGAGGCACTGCCGCTCCGGCGACCCAGCCTGCGCCCGCGTCGACCCCCAAGCCCACCGCGCCCGCGCCTCAGCCTGCCCCGGCTCCGATGTCCCAGCCCACCGCCGCTCCGGCTCCCGCACCTGCCGCTGCGCCGGCGCCTAAGCCCCAGCCCAACAATGCCGCCCAGGTTGCTGCCGCCGGTACTGCCGAGGCGCCCGCGGTCGAGAACGCCGGAGAGCTGCAGCGCAAATGGGCCGAGGTCGTCGAGCGCGTCAAGGCGCGTCAGGCTTCCTACGCAGGGCTTTTGCTCAACGCCCGCGCCACGGCCGACGACGGCTCTAAGCTCACGGTTTCGTTCCCCGCGGGTTCGACCTTTGCCATCAAGATGCTCGGCCGCGCTGACACGCAATCGGTGGTCCTGCCGACGGTCTGCGCGGTCTTCGGTCGTCGCACCGTCGACTATGTCCTGGATGGGGGTGGCACGCCGGCTCCTCAACATGAGGAGCATTCTCCATCTGCACGGGCTGCGGCATCTGCGGACCCGCAACCCGTGTCCTCGGCGGCCCCTGCATCCTCGAGCGCCAGCGCGCAGCAGCAAGCGGCGCCGATAGCGGCACCGACCCCATCGGCGCCTAAGCCCGTCGCGCCCAAACCTGCTGCCCCGGCGCCCGCACCCAAGCCTGTCGCGCCCGCGCCCAAGTCATCCGACCTGGGCAAGGCTCCCTGGTTACGTTCCGACAATCCCGCCGGTGCTCCTGCCACGGGTAAGCTCCCGACCGAGCCCGCACCCCGTGCGCCCGAGCCCTCGGCTGCCCCTAAGGCTCGGCCTGTCGCGCAGTCCGCGCCGTGGGAATCCGAGCAGGTGCCCTACGACGACGCTATGGTCGGCGGCTTCGCTGTCGATGCGAGCGGGGACGATCTGCCTCCGTTCGACGTGCCGGGTGCGGCGTCCGCGCCCAAGTCCGCTGCAACTGCCCCCAAAGAGGAGGGCGCTCCTGGAGCTCCCTGGGAGTCCAACCCCGGTGCGGGCAGCCCCTTCGGCCATCAGGGTGCAGCCCCGAGCATCCCGCAGACCGAGGACGAGGCCAAAGCCCTCATCCGCAGCGTCTTCGGCCAGTCCACCATCTTCAAACCGGTGGAGTAACCGTGCGGGCGGGTATGCTGCTCAAGAAGAGATCTCTTTGCCCGGGCGCATCTGTATTTCGGACATGTGCAACGCGGTGCCGCGTATCTCGCATTCGAGCAGACAGGTACGTGACGGTCGGCCTAGGATGCTGAGGTCGATACGATACGTCGCATGGCTGTCCGTGTGCTCGACTTGCTCGGCGTTGACGGTTGCTCCGATTGTCAAGAAAGCGCCTAGTTCGGCATCGACAATCTTGGAGTCCTTTATCTTGACCTTGAACTCTTGGTAGAGGGACGGGCTGTTGTAGTAAATGGTTCGAGTTCCGTCGGTGCACTCATCGGTCGCTTCCCATTTGACGATGGGCTGGTCCGAGCTGGCTATCAGTAGTTCTGCTCCAAAGGCTATAGCATGGGTGATGATAACCAGTAATGCCCAGCCGACAAAGAGATAGAGAACCACATATGCAACGGGGTGTTTTGAGCGGATGTTTTGGAGCACGTCGGGGGCATTCATGGGGCACCTCCAAATTGCTGTCTGTGACAATCAAATTATACCCTGCCATCATGAGCGCCGCCTCGAGCAGCGGTTCGGCATTTTGTTATCTAGCTGGATGCAGAAAATGTCGGATTCCGGCTCTACAAGATTTAGCTTTCAATATTATGCAGATGCGAATTATTCAACTTCGCATAATCTTTGGGTGCGGTTTGCACTCCAGGACATGTATATCGACTGAGGTAGCGTGTCCGCCCCGCTTGCTTGCCCCGCGCCGTGGTACGATTTTTGAGTTTGAAAGTCCCGCCGCGCTCCGGCTGCCCTTGCAGCTCGGCGTGCGGCCGCACGTAAAGGAGCCATCATGGCCGGTATGAACATGCAGCAGATGATGAAGCAGGCTCGCAAGATGCAGGAGCAGCTTGCCGCCGCGCAGGAGAACCTCAAGTCCCAGACCGTCGACGCCTCTGCCGGCGGCGGTATGGTCAAGGTGACCGTTAACGGCGAGATGGAGCTCGTCAACCTTACCATCGACCCCGATGCCCTCGATCCCGAGGACGTCGATATGCTGCAGGACATGATCATGGCTGCCGTCAACGAGGCCGTCCGCGGCGTTAACGAGCTCGCCAACAAGCAGATGGGCGCCATCACCGGCGGCCTCAACATCCCGGGCATGCCGTTCTAAGACACGCATATATATGAGTGCGAATCACAGTCTGCAAAAACTGCTCGATGAGCTGGGCCGCCTGCCGGGTATTGGTCCCAAGTCAGCTCAGCGCATCGCCTATTACCTGTTGGAGGCTGACGCCGAGGAGGCGCGCCGCCTGGCCGAGGCCATCCTGGAGGTTAAGCAGGAGGTTCACTTTTGCAGCCGCTGCTTTAACTACGCCACGGCCGACGAGTGCTCCATCTGCCAGGATTCGATGCGCGACACCACTCGCATTTGCGTGGTGGGCGAGCCGCGCGACGTCCAGGCGATCGAGCGCACGGGCAGCTACCACGGTCTCTACCACGTATTGGGCGGCGTGATCAGCCCCATGGACAAGATTGGCCCCGAGCAGCTGCACATTCGCGAGCTGCTGGCACGCTTGGGTCACGAGGACATCCACGAGGTCATCATCGCCACCAACCCCAATATTGAGGGCGAGACCACGGCGAGCTACCTGGCCCGCACTATCAAGCCGCTGGGCGTCGAGGTGTCGCGTCTGGCGAGTGGTCTGCCCGTGGGCGGCGACCTGGAGTATGCCGACGAGCTTACGCTCGGGCGCGCCATTGAGGCCCGTCGCACGATTTAGGTGGCGAGCCTGCTCCTGCCGTATGTTTTCCTCGCGACGCACGGGGTAGTCATAATTTCCCTGTGCGACTGTAAGTTTGTTGTGCAACAAAGATGCTTTGTATCCGCTTATCGCATGGATGCTTCCACTCGCATCCTTAATTTGCTCATTCGTTGCGCAACCTTTTGGGTTCGCTGATACACTCAAATATGGATTCGAATGAATGCGCCGCTCCCGAGCGGCGTGTTTTTGTTGGAGGAGAACGCATGCGGCCCGGTGGCACTCAGACAAAGCGCGGCGCCGCGGTGCGCATGCGATGCCGACTGGGCTTGGCTCCGCGGGCGTACGCACTGCTATCGTGCTCGTTGGTGCTGGTCATAGCTGGCGTTTCTGCCTATGGCATGACCGTGCCGTCCATGATACAGGCGCATGCCGCACGCGAACCGCGCGTGGGGCATGAGGTCAAAAGCGATCTGGGCACCACGACTGGATATGCTTGGGCAAGTGTGGTCGGGCATATTGTGTTTGGCACCGACGATGCGGACGGCGCCGAGGCCCCGGACAACGAAGTCACACTTGCCAATGGCAAAACCATCGTGCTCACCAACACCAAGATCATCGATCGATTGTCCAACAATAGCATGGCGGCAACGGTGAATAAGGTCGAGCAGCAAAAGGAGCAGGACGCCCAGCAGTCCGGAAAGCCCGGTAGCTCGGATACTTCTGGCTCCGGCTCGGATTCATCGAGTTCGGGCGGCGGCTCTGGGTCGGGTTCCTCTACCGGAGGGCCTGGAAACGGCGGCTCGACGGGCGGCAACACTGACAACGATGCAAACTCCGGCGGCCTTTCCGCTGCTGAGGAAGAGAGCATTCACAGTTGGCTTGTGACCAAGTACAACATGCTCGACGGCTATGTTTCTCGTGCCAATGACGTGGTCTCGACCTATAACTCTACGGGAGATCCCAGGCCGTGCGACAGCCTGGTCGGGGAGATGTTTGTCATTCGAGCCGAGTTCGGTCGTCAGACATTCTCGCCCCGGTCAAGGTGGTATCAGCAGTATGCCAATCTGTGGGGCTGTTACACCAACCTATGTCAATGGGTCGGCCATTACGGCGATGATGACGTCGCGCTCGGTAACTTCAACAATAACGTGGCGGCGCTTGCCCTATGATGACCGATCTTGCATCCACCACACCACAATCGCTCGGTCGCGATCCCATGGTCGGCCTGCGCCTGGCGCGTGTCGACGGGTTTGAGCCGGCCATTGCGCTCGGTCAGGACGAACTGCCTGCCTATCTGCGTCGTTTTACGATACTGTTTGCCGACGATGCCACCATGCGCCGTGGCGGTATCGGCCGCGTGACGCGTGCTGTCAACGCCCAAGGCGAGGACGTAGCACTCAAACAGCTCATCTTGCCGACGCGCGATGAGTTTGACGACGATGCCGCCCATGAGTCGCTGGTCGCCAAGTTCAAAGCGGCATTTCGCGAGGAATATGAATGCCATCGCGCCCTTTCGGGCCTTAAGGGCTTTCCCCGCCTCTATGGCTGGGGCGAGGTTGACGGTGTGCCTGCAATTGTCATGGAATGGGTCGAGGGCGAGACGCTCGCCCGCTTGCGCTCGCGACTCGCCGTGGACGATGCCGGACGCCTATCGCCGCTTGTGGCGGCGCGTCTGGGTCGCGACCTGTTCGATCTGCTCTGCCGTATGAGCCTGGTGGGCGAGGGCTTTGTCCATCGCGATATCTCGCCCGCTAATATTATGGTGCGTACGGCGCGCCTGCCGCTTGACCGACAGCTTGCCGAGGGCACCTTTGACCTGTGCCTGATCGACTTTGGCTCGTCGCTGGCGCTTGAGCCTGCGTCGGCCGTGGCCGGTACCGGCGGCAAGGCGTCGTTTACGGAGCGTTATGCCACGCTGCGTCGCGCGACGGTTGCCTATGCCCCGCCCGAGATGCTCACCGACGATATTCCCGACCTGCGCGCTTTGCGTATGTCGCCGGCGATTGACGTCTATGCCGCGGCAAGCACGGTTTACGAGCTCATTGCCGGCGTCGTGCCATACGAAGCCGCGCCGAGCACTTCGGGCACCTCGGGTTCGCGCAAAAAGACGCGCGACATTGCCAGCCCCTACCGTCTCAAGACGGACACACGGCCCGACTATCCCATTGGTGCCCATGCGCCCGGTTGTGATTTGACTCAGCTGCTTCGTCGTGAGCCCGATGTGGCGCTCGCCGCGGCCGAGCAGGCCCAGCAGCTGGGGCTTGAGCCGGATTCCGAAGAGCTACGCGATGCGCTGGCGTTTGTCGATGCCCAGCTGTTCGACGTGGTGATGGCCTGTCTGTCCAGTCATCAAAAAGATCGTCCCGAGCCGGCGGCGGTCGAGGCGGCGCTCTCGGCGTTTTGTGACCACTATGCGCAAAATGTCGGTCGTTCGCTTCGCGGCGAGCCGCTCACGCCGTGCCCCATGGATGCGTCTGGCCGCGCGGTTCGTCGCGCGCTGATGGTCGGCGCGACGGTCGTCTGTGGCGTGGTTTGGGCTGTGGTCGTGGTTTCGGCCGCGCTGCTGGCGTCGGGCGCCCGCGTGACGGCGACTTTGGGATCGCTCGTGTGGTCTGGGTCGCTACCGAGTATTATTGCCGCACTGGCGTTGGCGCTGCCAGGCATAGCCGGCGTTACCGCGGGGGCACTTGCGCGCAATCGGCGCTCGGGGTTCCTGCAGGGTGTGCTTGCGCTTTCTGCCTGCGAGGTTCCGGTGCTGGTTGTGGCTGCATGTAGCGTATTTTCCCAACGCGCCGTGATGGGCGGCCTTGTTGCCGCTCTGGTTGCAACCTATACGCTTACGTGGTTTTTGCTTGCGATGGGCTTTGCCTTTGAACTTCCCGTTTCGGCACCACGACGCACAAAAGCCCAGATGGCGACTCCGCTTGCCGGTGGAGCCGCAGCTGCCCGTACTTTTGGCGGACCTGTCGAAGTATCGTCCGATTCTATTTCTACGACCAAGGAGGCCTAGGTCATGGCATCTCAAGTTGAGCTCACCCCATGCGGGGCCATGTTTGACATCTTTAAGCGCGCGGCGCATCTGAGCCATATCGAGCTGTGCGGCTTGGTGCTTTCGTCCCGTCCGCTCGCCGACGGCCGCAGCCCGCAGAGCCGAGCCGCCGATCGCTCTTGGGTTTCCCGCTTTATCGTTCGCGCGCCGGTCGGCACGCTTCAGCAGCGCTACTTTGCCGAATACGGTACCTCGGCTGCGCGTATTATGTCGCAACTGGCCCTGCGCCAGCGCAATCCCATGGACTCCACGGCTGTGATCAATATGGTGTGCGGTCCTGCAGGTGAACCGATGGTACGCGCGCTCGAAGAGTGCCACCAGGACACGAATCTCTATCGCAACGCGCTCGATCGCCTGTCCCAGGCGGCGGAACTCATGCCCGCCGAGCGCGCCGAGGCCGTGCTGGTGCTGTTTGTCGCCGTCGGTTGTTCGGCGGATGTGCGGTCCTCGGTGAACTATGCCATCGACTACGCGCACGCGACCTGTGGCGGAGGCACATCCACGCCGCGTTCGCTTGGCATGTCGATGACCGCGGGTGAACGCGAACCCGCCCCGGCGCACCCCTTGGGCTTGCTGCGCGTACAAAACAGTTTTGTCGTGAGCGCCCCGCGCTGGATTCAGCCGAGTGAGCAGGGTGTTGAGATTGGCGCGCTGGCCACTGGTGAGGGCGATATTACCGACGTCGGCGACGATGTCTCGGCCCGCCATGCCCATATCTGGTGCGATGCTCAAAATATCTGGCACGTCGAGGACTTGTCGTCCACCAACGGAACCGTGGTGGTAAACGGGGCCACGCGCGTCTGCATTCAGGTCGAGCCCGGCCGTTCCGCCCAACTCAATCCCGGCGACGAGCTCAAGCTCGGCGAATCCACTACCTACGCCATTCTCTTCGGTGCCCTCTAGCCGGCAGTTAGGGACGTTCCTTTTAATATGAGCAGGACATTGTCAAGAGGCAAAATCGGGCCTGG
>CABUDJ010000076.1 GCA_902490325.1 uncultured Collinsella sp.
TCGGGCGTCGTGAGCACGATACCGGTGCGGCGGTCGTGGCCGAGCTTGCCCGCATGCTGCCGATCACTCGCACGGTGGTCGACGAGACGGTGCGCGAGAACCTGCAGCTCGAGGACGACCGTGATCTTGCAAGTCGCGAGAACCGTTTGGTGTCGATTGTGGCGACGGGGGAAAAGACCGTCATCTACGTCAATTCGCGCGACCAGTCCGTGGCGCTCGCCAAGACGTTGCGCAAACGTGTGCCCGATTGCGCAACCCATATCGCGTTCTATAACGCGGGGCTTGCGCGTTCCGATCGCCGCCGCGTGGAGGAAGCATTCCGAGACGGCAGCCTCAGCTGCATCGTCTCGACATCTGCCTTTGGCGAGGGCGTCAACCTGCCCGATATCCGCCATGTCGTGCTCTATCACATGCCGTTTGGCGGCATTGAGTTTAACCAGATGAGCGGCCGCGCCGGTCGCGATGGCCAGCCCGCCGTGATCCATCTGCTCTATTCGTCGCGCGACGCCCGCATTAACGAGCGCCTACTCGACTGCTATGCGCCCGAGCGCGACGAGCTCGTCACGCTCTATCGCGCGCTGCAGACCATGTGGCGCTCCAACCGCGGCAAGACGGGGGACGATTCCTTTAGCGCGAGCGATATCGACATCGCGCAGATGTGCCTTGCCATCGATGCCCGCACCCCGGTCGACGAGCGTTCGGTGGCAAGCGGCTTGGGAATCTTCGAAGAGCTCGGTTTCTGTCGCGTTTCGGGGTTTGACGACACCCGTCGCATCGCGATGGCCGAAAACCCCGGCCGTGTGCAACTGAGCAGGTCAATTCGCTATTTGGAGGGCTTGCGCTCGCGCATGGAGTTCTCGGCTTTCCGGAGTTGGGCGCTCGATTCGTGCGCTTCTGATATGCTAGCCAAAGTTAACCGCCCGATCGTACCGCGGGCCTAGGGGAAGGGGACCTCGATGGATGCCGCAGCCCGTACCGCCCATGATTCCACCCTCCAGCCGTTCTCGGAGATGGAGCACTATAAGCATGCCGATGAGCTGCCGCCCGAGATTATGGCGGACAGCTACGACAAGCTGGAGCGCCTGTGCCTCAAATATATGAATGAGGACGACTTTTCTAAGGTGGAGCAGGCCTATTGCTTTGCTGCCGAGAAGCACTGCAACCAAAAGCGCCGCTCGGGTGAGATGTACATCAACCATCCCGTCGAGGTTGCCATCATTTTGGCCGACCTCAAGATGGACTGCGATGTGGTGTGCGCCGCGCTGCTGCACGATACCGTCGAGGATACCGAGACCTCGCTTGCCGATGTGTCCGGCCTGTTTGGCGATACGGTAGCCGAGCTCGTCGATGGCGTGACCAAGCTCACCAACATCGAAGTCGACAGCATGGACGAGAAGCAGGCCCTCACGCTGCGCAAGATGTTCCTCGCCATGTCCAAGGACATCCGCGTCATTATCGTTAAGCTTGCCGACCGCCTGCATAACATGCGTACGCTGGCGGCCCTTCGCGAGGACCGTCGCCTGTTTAAGGCTCGCGAGACCATGGACGTGTATGCGCCCCTGGCCGACCGTCTGGGCATGAGCTCTATTAAGTGGGAGCTCGAGGACCTGTCCTTCTTCTACCTGGAGCCCGATGCCTACCAGCGCATTGCGCGCATGGTGGCTGAGTCGCGCGAGGTTCGCGAGCGCTATCTGGCCGAGACTATCAAGACGCTCACCGACGAGCTCAACCGCATTGGCCTGGAGGGCTTCCAGATCAATGGCCGTTCCAAGCACTATTGGTCCATCTACCAAAAGATGAAGCGCAAGGGCAAGGAATTCTCCGAGATCTACGACCTGGTGGCACTGCGTGTCATCACGCATTCGGTGCGCGATTGCTACTCCACGCTCGGCGCGGTGCATACGCTGTGGCACCCCATGCCCGGTCGCTTCAAAGACTATATCGCCATGCCCAAGGTCAACAACTACCAGTCGCTCCATACGACGGTTATCGGCCCCACGGCCCGCCCGCTCGAGATTCAGATTCGAACCTATGAGATGCATGAACAGGCCGAGTACGGCATTGCCGCCCACTGGCTCTATAAGAAGTCGGGCGGATCGTCTGCGTCTAAGACCAATGATGCCCAGCGTCTGGACGACCAGATTAACTGGCTCAAACATTCGCTCGATTGGGCAGCGTCTGACGAGATTACGGACGCCAAGGAATACCTGCACTCGCTGAAGGTCGATCTGTTCGACCAGGAGATCTTTGTCTTTACACCCAAGGGCGAGGTCATGGCGCTTCGTGCCGGCTCTACACCGCTCGACTTTGCCTACGCCGTTCACACCGAGGTGGGAAACCATTGCGTCGGCGCCAAAATCAACGGTGCGGTGGCTCCGCTCACGCACGAGATTAAGACGGGTGACCGTGTCGAGATCCTGACCAACAAGAGTTCCAAGCCGTCGCGTGATTGGCTCAAGATCGTTAAGACACCTTCCGCCAAGTCAAAGATCCGCCGTTACTTCGCCGCCGCGACCAAAGACGATGACGCTGCTGCCGGCCGCGATATACTGGCCAAGGACCTGCGCAAGCGCGGGTATGGCATCTCTACGCCGCGATCCACGCGTGCGCTCAACGCCGTGGCGGAGCAGTTTAACTACAAGCAGCTCGAGGACCTGTTTGCCGCCGTCGGCGCCGGCAAGGTTGCCCCGCGCGCTGTGGGTAACAAGGTCGAGCAAATCTTGGACCCCAAGCCCGAGGAGCAGCTCACCAAGACCGAAGCCATTGCCGAGATCGTCAAGCAGCCTGCCCGCGGCTCCAACCGCAAGCCGCAAAAGCGCGGCAAGAGCGCCAGCAACGGCATTATCGTCAAGGGCGAGAGCAACAGCGGTCTGCTGGTCCGTCTGGCGCATTGCTGCAATCCGGTGACGGGCGATGACATCGTCGGCTTCATCACGCGCGGCCGTGGCGTTTCGGTGCATCGCGCCAACTGCCCCAACGTCAAGGGTCTTATGGAACATCCCGAGCGCATGATCGATGTGGAGTGGGACGGCGCTGCCGACACCCTCTTCCAGGTCGAGATCGTGGTCGAGTGCCTGGACCGCATGGGCCTGCTCAAGGATGTCACCATTGCCATTGGCGATGCGGGCGGCAATATCCTTTCTGCCGCCACGTCGACCAACCGCGAGGGTATTGCAACCCTGCGCTTTATGGTTGAGATCTCGGACGCGAGCGGTCTGGATCCGCTGCTGGCTTCCATCAGCAGTGTCGATTCGGTCTACGACGCTCGCCGTCTTATGCCCGGCGAAGGCGGAGCTCAGCTCAAGCGCCGTGTGTAGGTGCGAGAGCCTCTCAGCATCATAGATATTGGTTACGTTCGAGGCATCGTTTGGTGCCTCGAACGTATTTTAGAAGGAGGGCATGCGCATGGGCGATATGACTTTGGACCTGACACCCCGAGGTGCAGCTTCGATTGAGGCACTCGTCAACGGCCCGATTCAGACCAACAGTTACGCCGTGATTTCGAATGACGAGTGCTTAATCGTCGATCCGGCGTGGGAGGGCGAGCGTCTTGTGGAGCATATCCGCACCGCGCATCCCGAAGTTCGCGTACTCGGCTCTGTCTGCACGCACGGTCATGCCGACCATGTTGGCGGGGTCGCCGGGGTTCGAGCTGTCGTTGGCGACAGCGCACTATATGAGTTGTGCGCTAAGGACGTGACGGTGCCTCGCGCAAATATCGAGGAGCAGCGCGCCATGTGGGGTATTGAGACGCCCGATCCGGGCGAGCCGACGCGGCTGCTTGCCGAGGGCGATACGATTGAATTGGGCGATATCTGCCTGCAGGTGATCGAGACGCCGGGGCATACGCCGGGCGGCATCGTCCTGTTCGCCGCGACCGAGCAGGGGAACATCGCCTTTGTGGGCGACACGCTTTTCCCGGGCAGCCACGGTCGTACCGATCTTTCCGGCGGTGACGAGGCGGCGATTATGCGCTCGCTCTCCAAACTTGCCAAGACGCTTCCGCCCGATACCGTTTGCTTGACGGGCCATGGCGATTCGACCACGATGGCGCGCGAACTTATGCAGAATCCGTTTATGCAGATGTAGGCTCGAAGCCGTCTTTCGAATCACGAAGACCGCTCAATCGTCAAGCTATTTTCCCCAGTGGGTCGATTCTGTGGGGCAAACGGTCAAAATTTGTCCAATCGGATGGCATTCGTGAACAAACGAACGTTTATGCTCGGGTATGTCGTGGTAAAATCTCAGGCGTTATCGGAGCAACCTTACAGGAGGTTTCTTTTATGCTCGTCAACGCAGCAGACATGCTCAAGAAGGCCGAGGCCGGCAAGTACGCTCTCGGTGCCTTCAACACCAACAACCTCGAGTGGACCCTGGCTATTCTCCAGGCCGCCGAGGAGGCCAAGTCTCCGCTGATCCTTCAGTGCACCGCTGGTGCCGCTAAGTGGATGGGCGGTTTCAAGGTCTGCGCCGACATGGTCAAGGCTGCCGTCGAGGCCACGGGCGTTACCGTCCCCGTCGCCCTTCACCTCGATCACGGTTCTTACGAGGACTGCTTCAAGTGCATCGAGGCCGGCTTCACGTCCATCATGTATGACGGCTCTCACGAGGAGACCTTCCAGCTTAACCTCGACCGCACCAAGGAACTCGTTGAGCTTGCCCACTCCAAGGGCATGTCCATCGAGGCCGAGGTCGGCGGCATCGGCGGCACCGAGGACGGCGTGACCTCCAACGGCGAGCTCGCTGACCCCGCTGAGTGCAAGCAGATTGCTGACCTGGGCGTCGACTTCCTCGCCTGCGGTATCGGCAACATCCACGGCGTGTATCCCGCCGACTGGGCTGGCCTTTCCTTCGAGCGTCTGGGCGAGATCAAGGCTCAGACCGGCGACCTGCCCCTCGTTCTGCACGGTGGTACCGGCATCCCCGAGGATCAGATCAAGAAGGCCATCTCCCTGGGTATCTCCAAGATCAACGTTAACACCGATCTGCAGCTCGTCTTCGCCAAGGGCGTTCGCGAGTATATCGAGGCTGGCAAGGATCAGCAGGGCAAGGGCTTTGACCCCCGCAAGCTCCTCAAGCCTGGTCGCGACAACATCGTTGCCCGCACCAAGGAGCTCATGGAGGAGTTTGGCTCCGTCAACAAGGCGTAAGTAGCGGTTTAACTTTCCCGTCGGAGGCCCCGTTCACCCTACGCTTTTCCCTTGCGCTCACCTGGCTTTGCCAGAAGTCGCGCAATGGGAAAAGCTTCGGGTGAACGGGGCCTCCTTTGTTAACTCGCTACAGGGTTACTGGGCTGAATTCATTTTTAGAGGTACCGTTTATCGGTGTTGAGGGTTCCTTTATTGGGGCTTTCTTTTTTATCTCGCTACAATGGGCTTCAAGAGTTCTAATGACTTGGAGTTTGGTATGGCTGTTATTAATGTGCTGCCTTCGGATGGGAAGGTTATTGACGAGGGTCCTGTTGGTTGCTCTGTTGATGTTTGCAATGATGACTTCCGTTTTCTAGATGTTGGCTTGCCACCCGAGATTCTGCGTTTAAAGGACGCGGGGTATCTTTCGCAGGCTATTGAGGCTTGCGACCGCCTACTTGCCCAAGATCCCGATCCCTCGCTTGCTGCCTGCGTTCGTGCCGAGCGGTATCGCATGCTTGAGACGCCGCTTCATTTTTCGGTGTCGCGCGATCGAGCTATTGCGATGATTCGCGAGGAGTGGCCTGAGTTTACCGAGGAGCAGTTTGACGATCTGATTGACCGTAAGCGTATTGACTGGCGCTTTATCGATGGCGAGCTGTTCGTTCTCGACAACTTCCTCGATTCGCTTCGCGTATATCCCAAAGAGGTCCCCGGCATGCGTCCCGATTCTACGGACGGAATAGCACTGCGCGACGAGATGCTCAAGGAGATGGAGTCACAAAACGGATTGGCTCGCGTCATTACGCTTAAAGCGTCCGTGTCTGTCCCCGGCGCTCTGGAGGGGGAGACCGTTTGCGCTTGGCTTCCCGTCGCGGCTGCCTGCCGTCAGCAGTCTCGGGTCGAGATTCTCGACATGACGCCGGAGGGTGCTGTTGCTCCCGCGAACGCTTCGGCGCGTACCGCCTCGTGGTCTTCTTCGAGTGAGCGCTCATTCTCGGTGACTTATCGTTATCACATCGATGCTGCTTATTGTGATGTCTACGGTGGCACACTTCCGGTTCATCCGCGTATGGACGCGCCTCTGCCCGAGGATATTTCCGAGGACCGTCCGCACATTGCATTCACGCCGTATCTGCAGCAGCTGACGGCCGGTGTTGTTGACGGACTCGAGGATCCGCTCGATCGCGCTCGTGCTATCTATGATTATCTGACGCAGCATATCGACTATCGCTAT
Source organism: uncultured Collinsella sp. (assembly GCA_902490325.1). GTDB lineage: Bacteria > Actinomycetota > Coriobacteriia > Coriobacteriales > Coriobacteriaceae > Collinsella. The sequence goes on from CABUDJ010000076.1 coordinate 6,367, forward strand.
CAGCCGCCGTACTTGCTTTTGGGATCTATTGCCGATGACTGCGCGCATTCGCTCCGCGGCGATTGCGGCGTTATGGCGCTCACGTTTATCACCATGTGCCGTATCGCGGGCGTGCCTGCCCGTTGGCAGAGCGGCCTGTACGTTGCGCCCGATTCGGTGGGGTCGCACGACTGGGCAGAGTTCTATACGCCGCAGACCGGTTGGCTCAACGCCGACGTGTCATTTGGATCTTCTGCTCACAGGATGGGGGAGGAGTGGCGCCGCCGTCACTACTTTGGCAATCTCGACCCATGGCGTATGGTGGCCAACAATCGATTCCAGGCAGAGTTTGAGCCCTCTTTCGACGGCATGCGCGAGGACCCTTACGATAACCAGATGGGTGAGGCTTCGGTCGACGGTCGCGGATGCCGTCAGCGCGAGATGCTACGCACGGTCGAACTCATCGAAATGCTCGAAGTTCCATTTTCGGACTAATCGGTAGAAAGCTGTGATAAACTAACTCACGCATTGCGTGCCCGAGTGGCGGAATTGGCAGACGCAGTGGACTCAAAATCCACCGTTGGCAACAACGTGCGAGTTCGAGTCTCGCCTCGGGCACCATACATGCAAGTGAGCGTTCAAGGGGGTCAAGGCCCCCTTTTTCGTGCCGAACTCGCGTGAGCGCGCGGAGCGTTAAGCAAACAGGCCTGTGGCCTGTTTGTAGCGGAGCGTGGCGAGGGCGCCATGCGCCCGAAGCCCGGGGCTTCGCGAAGCGAAGTCCCTTCGAGTCTCGCCTCGGGCACCATACATGCACCTGCGCTTCAAGGGGGTTGCGGCCCCCTTTTTCGTGTACGTAATGTGATAACGCGCTGTACGTGTTATTATTCGCAAGGCGTTGTTTCCGCAATGCCCTAAAGAGGAACCCGAGGGTTCCCACCTTTTGGCGCCAATGAGCAGCTGACTGGTCATACAACTTAGATTACCTTCCTCAAATCGAGGAAGTCTATGTGTACGACCTGGTTGCTGAGAAGCGCCGGGTTATTTTTTTATGAATGGAGGTAGGGAAAATAGCTAAGTCTGATGACACCCGCATCAACGACGAGATCACTGCATCTTCGTGCCGTTTGATTGGCGTCGATGGCTCTCAGCTCGGCCTGTTCGCCATCCGCGATGCCCAGCGCGTCGCCGACGATCAGGGTCTCGACCTGGTCGAGATCGCTCCCAACGCGGAGCCGCCGGTCTGCAAGGTCATGGACTACGGTAAGTTCAAGTACCAGCAGGCCATGAAGGCCAAGGCTGCTCGTAAGAACCAGTCCAAGGTCGAGGTCAAGGAAATGAAGTTCCGACCCAAGATCGACGTTGGCGACTACGAGACCAAGAAGGGCCACGTTCTGCGTTTCCTCAAGAAGGGCGCGCGCGTTAAGATCACCATCATGTTCCGCGGCCGTGAGATGGCTCACCCGGAGCAGGGCCTTAACGTTCTCGAGCGTCTCGCCGAGGATCTCAAGCCTTACGCTACGGTCGAGTCCAAGCCTAAGATGGAAGGCCGTAACATGCTTATGCTGCTCGCCCCGATTAAGGGCGCCTTCGATGAGGATAAAGCGGCAAGCGATACCAAGTAACTAGTGTTCTGTAACCGATTAAGGAGTATTTCATGCCTAAGATGAAGTCCCACAGCGGCACCAAGAAGCGTTTCCGCAAGACTGGTACCGGCAAGCTTATGCGCGCCAAGGCTTTCAAGAGCCACATCCTGAGCAAGAAGTCCACCAAGCGTAAGCGTGGCTTCCGTCAGGAGACCGAGATCGCCGCTGCCGACCGCAAGGTCATCAAGTCGCGTCTCGCCTAAGTTCGTTTTTTCGTTTTACCGTCTAGGAGTTGATAGAACATGGCACGTATTAAGCGCGCTGTTGCCGCCAAGAAGAAGCGCCGTACCGTTATGCACCGTGCGAAGGGTTACTACGGTGCCGCTTCGCGTACTTACAAGCATGCTAAAGAGCAGGTCCAGCACTCCCTGCAGTATCAGTATCGTGATCGCCGCAACAAGAAGCGCGAGATCCGTTCTCTCTGGATCACTCGTATCAACGCTGCTGCTCGTCTGAACGACATCTCTTACTCTCAGTTCATGCACGGCCTGAAGGTTGCCGGCATCGAGCTCGACCGCAAGGTCCTGGCTCAGATGGCTTACGAGGACATCGAGTCCTTCAACGAGCTGGCTACCATTGCCAAGAAGGCTCTCGAGGCCTAATAGATTCTCTTGAATCGCTAGGGGAGTGTCGCGTTGTGCGCGGCGCTCCCCTTTTTTATCGAAAGCGCTGGTTTACATTGCTAAAAGCGCGGGTAGATAAACACTTACAGGTGACCGATCTTTATATATCTCTTAACCGAAGGGTCATCATCTGATACGTGCAGTATTTCTGCACCAGCCTTTCTATGACTTATATAGGAAGCGATGTATTGTGTAGGACTTGTGAAGAGTGGAATTCCCGCCCACGGGGCCCCTCCGGTCTGGCAATATATCTCCTTGCCGCGCGGCCCGGTGGAACCG
>CABUDJ010000077.1 GCA_902490325.1 uncultured Collinsella sp.
CTGCCAGCGATGCCGCCGAGGCGCTCGAGGATCAGATCGGCGACCTGAAGGACGAGGTCGAGGACCTGGACGTTCCCATCGACTCGCAGAATTACGGCTCGTGGAAAGACATCATCACGCTCTACGACGATCTGGAGAACCGCATCGACGTGATTTGCGATGCCTGGGAGATCAGCCTTGAGTACTCCAGCCCCGCCAACCACAAGGACGAGATCGTGGCGCCGCTGGCGCGCGACAACGTAGCGGGCACCAACGACAACAAATACCGTCTGGACTTTGAGGACCGCTACCCCGGCGCCGCCCCCGTCGAGGTGAAGTAATCCCAACAACCGATCAAAACTTGCGGTGAAATAGGGATTAATTAGGCCTTTTGCCAGCAAAAACAGTCCCTATTTCACCGCAACTTAGAAGTGGGGCCGGGTGCGCATTTGCATTTGCGCGCCCGGCCCCGCCGTGTCTATATGTGCTCGGATATGTGCTCGGTTACTTATCGGCAGCCGTCTTTTTGGTTGTCGATTTCTTGGCCGTCGTCTTTTTGGCGGTCGTCTTTTTGGCCGCAGTGGTCTTCTTCGCCGTGCTCGCCTTGGTCGTGGTCTTGCGGCCGCGGGCGGGCTTCTTCTCCTTGGTCGGGCAGTCCATGTTGACGCAGATACGCCACGGGCCGCGCGCCGTGTTGACCACCACGATGGGAGCGCCGCACTCGGGACAGGTCTCACCCGTCGCCTCGAGCTTGCCACGTGCCGGCAGCGGATAGCTCACGCCGCAATCATCGTAGTTGGTGCAGCGGATAAAGCGCTTGCCGCTCTTTTCACTCTTGTGCGCGATCAGGTCGCCGTGGCGTCCTGCCTCGGCGCACACCTTGCACTCGCCCACCTTAAGGTCGGGCTCGTAGTTGGTGGGGCACGTGGGGTTCACGCAAATCTCGAAGGCCTTCTGGCGGAACGGCTGGCACTTAATGCGCGGCGCGCCGCACTCGGGGCACACGGCCGCCTCACCCTCGAGTGGGCTCACCTTGACGCCGCTCGGCACCGGATAGGTCACGTCGCAGTCGGGCCAGCCCATGCAGCCAATGAAGCTGCCGCGGGTCTTGGCGCTCGTCTTCATAACCAGGTCCTTGCCGCACTTGGGGCAGGCGCCCACGCGCGCATCGGCCGTGACGGCGTCGCTGATGGCGTCGCCCAGCTCCTGCGTATGCTTGAGCAGCTCGTCGAGCACGCCAGCCAGTAGCGCGCGCGAGTGCGTCACGACATGCTCTTCGGTATCCTCGCCGCGCTCCACACGGGTCATGTCGCCATCGAGCTCGCTGGTCATATCGGGGCTCGTGATGCGCGGGGCAAACTGCGTCAGTGCGTCAATGATGGCGATGCCCAGCTGGCTCGGCTCCACGGGATCGTTTTTGAGATAGCGCACGGCGTACAGGCGCTCGATGATGCTCGCGCGCGTGGACTTGGTGCCCAGGCCGCGCTTCTCCATCTCCTGCACGAGCTTGCCCTGGCTGTAGCGCGCGGGCGGCTCGGTCTGCTTGGCCTCGAGCTTAATGTCGAATACGTCGACCGTATCGCCCTGCTCAAGCGGCGGCATCTGCTCGTCGCGTTTAAGGCCATACGGGTAGGCCTCGCGGAAACCCGGGGTCACGAGCACATCGCCCGAAGCCACGAACGGCTCACCGTTCACATCGAGCTCGAGCTTGGTGTTCTCGATGGTCGCGGGACCCATGAGCGTCGCCAGGAAGCGGCGGGCGATGAGGTCGTAGAGCTTGCGCTGGCCGCCGTCGAGCGTGGACGGATCGCCCTCGCCCGTGGGATAGATAGGCGGGTGGTCGGTGGTCTCGACTTTGCCGCGCGTAGGCTTCATGGGGCCGGCAAGCACCTTTTTGCATACGGGCGCCAGCGCCGGGTTGATCTTTGCCAGGTCGCTCACCACGGCGCCCAGATCGAGCGTCGCGGGGTACACGGTATTGTCGACACGCGGGTAGCTGATGAGACCGGCCATGTAGAGGGACTCGGCGATACGCATGGTACGCGCAGGCGAGATACCCTCGGCTGCGGCGGCAGCCTGCAGCGAGGTGGTCGCAAACGGCGTGGGCGGCTGCTGCTTGCGCGAGCGCTTGGTCACCGCGGCGACGGTTGCCGTCTTGGCACCGTCAACGTGACCGTACGCCGTCTCAGCAGCATCCTTGTCGGTAAAGCGCGCCGTCTTGTGCGCGATCTTAAAGCGATCGTCCTCGGCAGCGCCTTGCGCGGCACCCATGCCGCGAATCTGCCAATAGTCCTCGGGCACAAACGCCATGCGCTCGCGTTCGCGCTCGACCACCAGGGCAAGCGTCGGCGTCTGCACGCGGCCGGCGGAACGCACGTTGCCAAAGCCGCCAAACTTGGCGAGCGTCAGGTAGCGCGTGAGCACCGCACCCCAAATGAGGTCGATGTGCTGACGGCTCTCGCCGGCGTCGGCCAGGTTCTGGTCGAGCGAGACAAGGTTATCGAAGGCCTGCGTGATCTCGGCCTTGGTAAACGAAGAATACTGGGCGCGGGCGACCGGCAAGTCGGGCGCCACCTCGCGCACCTTGTTGAGGGCGTCCGAACCAATCAGCTCGCCCTCGCGATCGAAGTCCGTGGCGATGATGACGCTGTCGGACTTTTTGGCGAGGTTCTTAAGCGAGCGGATGAGTTCCTTCTCGGCCGGCAGCTTAATGACGGGTGCCCAGGTGAGATACGGCAGACTCTCGAGCTTCCAGCCCTTGATGGAGATGCCGTCGGCAAGAAACGGCTTGCGCTTGGTGTCGTAGGGCGGGCGTGCCAGGCCATCGGGCATGTCGGCCGGTAGCATCTCGCCGTCCTCGGTAACCGAATACCAGCCCAGCTTTTTATCGAACAGCACGCTGTCGCAAAAATCGGGCGCAAGGATGTGACCGGCCAGGCCGATGGTCACGCACTCCTCGCCCTTCCACTCAAAACGGTAGATGGCGGTGTTGTACACCTTGTCCTTTTTGGGTTTACCCGTGGACAGACGCTCGGCGATCTGACGCGCAGCGTCGTTTTTCTCGGCGATGATGAGCTTCAAAAGAGGCTCCTATCTCGTGTCTCTGCGGCTACGCCCGCCCGTATGGCGGCCGATTTACGCCCTTGCTTGCTCGATCTGCCCGATGAGCCAATCGCACCAGGCATCCATGCCCTCGCCCTTGCGCGCGCTCACGGCAAACCGCGGCGCCTGCGGATTGAGGTCATCGAGTGTCTTAGTATACCTATCCATGTCAAAATCGAAAGCCGGGGCCACGTCGACCTTATTGAGCAGCTGCGCGCCGGCGTGCTGGAAGATGCCCGGGTACTTGATGGGCTTGTCGTCGCCCTCGGGCACCGAGAGGATCATGATGGACAGGCTCTCGCCCAGGTCAAAGTCGACCGGGCAGACCAGGTTGCCCACGTTTTCGATGAAGATGACGTCGATGTTCTCCAGACCGACGGCCTGGTCGAAGGCGTCGACGGCCTCCATGATCATGTTGCCCTCGAGGTGGCACAGGCCGCCCGTGTTGATCTGGATGGCGGGCATGCCGGCTTCCTTCATGGTGATGGCATCGACATCCGAGGCGATATCGCCCTCGATGACGGCACAGCGCAGGCCAGCCTTGTCGCGCAGGCGCTCGTTAGTGCCCAGGATCGTGGTGGTCTTGCCCGAACCGGGGCTCGACAAGACGTTGATCACATAGGTGTTTGTCTCATTAAATCGCTGACGCAGCTGATCTGCCAGGCGCTCGTTGCGCGACAGAATCGGCGATGCGATATCAATCGTTTTCTCGGCCATACTTAGCGCTCCTTACTTTGGCCCCTTTATACCCCATCACCAGATGGCTAGCGGGCTAATCGTCGGGGGTTTCGATTTCGATACTCGCGATATCGAGCTCGCGGCCGTGCAGTAGGCGCACGTTGGCACCACCACACTGGGGACAGCGACAGTGGAAGCGATCGTGGTCGAAAACCTCGCCGCAGTCCAGGCATTCACTTTGCGGATGGACCTCCTCCACGGCAAGCTCGCAGCCTCGCGTGAGCGGGTCCTCGTCGCGAAATGTCTCCCACGCAAAGTCGAGCGCCTCGCGCACGACCTCGGTCATATCCCCGATACGCAGCGTTACCAAAACGGCGCGCGAGGCCCCCGCCCCACGCGCCGCGCGAATCACTGTATCGAGTATGCCGTTGACAATGCCAACCTCGTGCATACCGATTTACTCCTCGCTGTCCTCTTCGTCGTCCGAAAACAGGTCCAGACGGCTCACAAACAAGCCCTCCTTGCCCTCGCGCGCGGTAATGACCACGCGAGCGATGGCGAGCGAAATCTCGTAGAGCGAGAGCAGGGCGCCATACATGAGGCCCAGCGTAACGGGCGAGCCGTCGGGCGTAATCACAGCCGAGCCCACGAGCAGGCCTACGTACACGTAGCGCCAGGCACTGCGGAAGGCCGCGTAGGAAACGATGTGGAAGACGGACAGGTAGAAGATGATGAGCGGCAGCTCAAACGCCACACCAAAGCCGATCATAAAGAGCAGCTCCATGTTGACGTAGTTCTCCAGATCGGGCAGCGCCGTAGCGACGGCCGAGGTCTCGCCGATGAGCCACTCAAAGCCCGCAGGGATGATGATGAAGTAGCAGAAGATGGCACCCAGGAAGAACAGCACCGTCGAGGCGAGCACCGTGGGCACGACCCATTTGCGCTCGTTGGGACGCAGTGCCGGCAGGAAAAATGCCAGAACCTGCCAGATGATCATGGGCGTGCACATGACCACGGCCATCTTGATGGCCAGCGAGAAGCGCAGGCCAAAGCCGCCGAGCGTGGTGGTGATGTAGAACTTACCGTCCGGCACAAAGGAGCGGATGGGGTCTTCCAAGATGTCGAGCAGCACGGGCGTGGCGAAATACAGCACGATGGCTGCGGCAAACACCGACACGACCACGATGGTCAGGCGGCGACGGAGCTCTCCCAGGTGATCGAAGAGCGGCATGCGCGCAGGTCCGATAGGCATTACTCATCGCCTCCCTTCGGGGCGTCGGCGGCAGCGGCGTCGTCCTCGGCCTCGAGCTCGCGGGCGAGCTGGTCGACGACGGCCTTGCGCTTGCGGGGACGACGAGCATAGAGGTCAGCCGTCGTGGGCTCTGCCGGCTCGGGCTCGGGCTCTGCAGCAGGTTCGGGCTCAACGGTGGCAGCGGCGGCAGCGGCAGGCTCGGCCTCGGCGGGCTCGGCGCTCTCGATCTCATCGGCAGTGCCTTCGTCCTCGGTGGTACCCTCGCTTGCGGCCTTCTCGGCAGCAAGACGGGCGCGACGCTCGGCAAAGGTCTCCTTCTTGGCGGGCGCTGCCGTCTCGGCGGCATCCTCGTCCGCATCGGAATCGTCGTCGGTCGCAGCAGCCTTCTTGGGCTTGACCGGGGCCGACGCGGCCTCGCTCACCGGATCGATAATCTCGGACTGAACAACGGCCGTCATCTTTTCCTGCGTCTCGCGGAACTGACGGATGGCACGGCCGATCGTGCGGCCCATCTGCGGGAGCTTATCCGGGCCAAACAGCAAAAAGCCGAAGACCACGATGATCGCGAGCTCACCCTCTCCAATACCAAACACACATACCTCCAAGGCTCGATGTGAGTCGAGCCCGCACCGCGCCATTCGGCCGGAACTCGTCTATTCATTCGGTCAAGTATAGCGCCCGGACGCCAAAACGTCCGAGCGCATCACAAACATATGCCAAACGGCACGCCCTTTTGGGGGCAAAGATTATGCAGCGGTGATCGAAATCTCCTGGTCGACACCCAACAGCTGAACCACGCGCATCACCGGGGGCTGCACATTGGTGCAGCTAAAGCGCTTACCGTGGTCGACCGCGTGGTGCGCGGCGCCCACGAGCACGCCAATGCCCGTCGAATCGATGTAGCTCACCTGGGCAAAATCGAGCTCAACGGCCTCAGTGGGCTGCTCGAGCGCCAGGTCGATGGCATTGCGCAGGCTATCGGCGTTAGAGATATCAATCTCGCCGGTTACCTTAATGGTGTAGAGCTCTGGCGTGGGGTTAGTGGAAATACCCAAATCCATGTATACGCTCCTTTACGTATCGATAGTGCGGATAGTACGGGAAGCCGCGCGTTAGGCGCGCTCGGCACGCGCAAGCTCGGCAGCGACGAGCTTAACGGCCAGCACCAGCACATCGAGCGCGGCCTCCAGGTCCTCGACCGTGGGATAGCTCGGCGCGATGCGGATGTTGGTGTCGCGCGGGTCCTTGCCATAGGGCCAGGTAGCACCGGCCGGCGTGAGCTTGACGCCCAGGTCGGCGCAAAGCGCGGCGACCTTCTGGGCCGAGCCCTCGGGACCATCGAAGCTTACAAAGTAGCCGCCGCGGGGGTGCGTCCAGGTGGCGCAGCCCGTGTCGCCCAAGCCCTCGGTGAGCTTGCGCTCGACTGCCTCAAAGCGCGGACGCAGGAACTCGGCATGCTTTTTCATGTGCTTCTTGACCGCCTCGATGGTGGGAAGGAAGCGCACGTGACGCAGCTGGTTGAGCTTGTCGGCGCTAATAAGACCAGCCTTCAGGCGCTTGGAGAACTCGGCGATGACCGCGGGGCTCGCACCGATAAAGCCGATGCCGGCACCCGGGAAGGTGATCTTGGACGTCGAGGCAAAGGCCACCACGCGGTCCTCGGTGCCCGCCGCGCGGGCAAGATCGAAGATGTTGGCGAGCTCGTCGGTCTCGTCGTACAGGTCGTGCACGCAGTAGGCGTTGTCCCAGAAGATGCGGAAATCGGGCGCGGCCGTGGGCATCTCGACCAGGCGACGCACGGTGTCCTCGCTAAAGGTGATGCCCGTGGGGTTGGAATACTTGGGCACGCACCAGATGCCCTTGATGGAGTCGTCGGTGGCAACCAGGCGCTCAACCTCGGCCATGTCGGGGCCGTTGTCGGTCATCGCGACGGGGACGTTCTCGATGCCCAAGTCGGCGGTGATGCCAAAGTGGCGATCGTAGCCGGGAACGGGGCACAGGAACTTGACCTTCTTGCCGTCGTGCGCGGCCTCGTAGGCGTCCCAGGGCTCGCTGCCGCACGAGCCACAGCGCCAGAACATGCCGGCGATGTCATGCTCGATCAAAAGGCTCGACGAACCCAGCACGAGCGTCTGCTCGGCGGGGCAGCCCAGGAACTCCCCTGCCAACTTGCGTGCCGAAGGAATACCCTCGAAGCAGCCGTAGTTGGAGCAGTCGACGCTGCCGTCGTGCAGATCGGCATCGGCGTTGAGGATATCGAGCATGGGGCGCGAGATGTCCACCTGGGAGGGCGACGGCTTGCCGCGGGCCATATCGAGCGCCAGGCCCTTGGCCTTGACCTCGGCGACCTCGGCTTTGAGCGCCTCGATGGCGGCATCGAGTTCGGTGGTTTCCATCTTCTGGTAGATCGTCTGCATGGGTGCGACCTTTCGCGAAGCGGTACGTTGCAGTTCGTCTAAGTATAGACCGCCACCGCCGCAACGGTATGAAGCCGTGATAGATTAAGTTCATCGCAATGAATTACGAATCGCCGCGCATGCCGGCGTGGGGCGCCCAAGGAGGCACTATGGAGTACGGATCGTTTCAGGCCGAGGAATTCGGCGACCTGCAGCGCCTGATCGACGGGCTGTTTTACGATCGCCACGCCATCGACCGCCTGGACCTGATCGTGCAGGCCGAGATCTTGGACCTGGCGCCCGATCTCATGGAAATCGTCAACCTGCTACCGCCCGGCTATTACGACCGCCAGTCACTTTGCGACCAGCTCAACTCCGCCTTGGCCGCCCACGGCTGGGGCGCCGTCTACGGAACCGTGGAATAAGCCTCGAGGCCGGCGATTTGGCCCGCTTCCCGATCTTGGCGAGGCTTGTTTTAGGGCTTGTGGCCAAAAAAGGGCAAATATGAGTACTGTTACCTTTTTAGTAGCAGCGATTCTTGGTCGAAATCGGCAAAACTCGACTTGAAACGGTAGCGCGCAGAGATGTGGTGTAAGAGGCGGGGCATGCCCCGCCTCTTCTCTTT
>CABUDJ010000078.1 GCA_902490325.1 uncultured Collinsella sp.
CATCCTGGGCGAGATTAAGCGCCACTGAAAAAGCTCGCGGGTTTTCTCCTTGTCCCAAGCGGTCTTGCCGCTCCGGGAACGTTCGGTCATATTAGATATCCGCCTTGAGGTCGAGGGAAAGCGTTAAGGGCGCCGCAGTCTTTTCGTAGGAATCGCACACGCTTGCAAGAATGAGCTCGGCATACACGGCAGCCTGGTCATCCTCATCGACAGTCGCCTGGTCGCCAAAGGTAAAGGTCATGCCCACATGCGATTCGTCGACATCGAATTTGATCGAGATATCGTCGGAATCAACGGCCGTGCAGCCAAAGATGAAGGCTTCCTCGGCAGCCATACGGATGTCCTCGATTCGATCAACGGACATAGAGCACAGGGCGCCGACGTTGGCGGCCGTCATGCGCACCAAGCGCGCGAGACGCGGATCGCCGGCAACGCTCAGCGTAATGGGGCAGGTTGCTTCGCTACTCATCGCAGGACTCCTCGGAGGTCTCGGCGGGCGTATAGGTGTAATACTGAGCAGGCTTGGCTGCGGGCTTCTGAGCCGCATCCGCACCATCGGCGGCCTCATCCTCAGCCTCACCAATCAGAACGCGCTCGGTAGGCTGCTCGGCCTCGGCAGCAGCGGCGAGCTTGCGATCGGAGTCGGCTGCAGGAGCCTTCACCTTATTGAAGAGCTTCTGCACGGCACCAGCCGCAGAGTCGGTCACGCTCGACACGGCGTTGCTTGCCTCGGCCACGCTACCTGTAACCTCGGAGATGTCGCGAACGACCGCCTCAACCTCAACGAGGTTGGACGTCAGGGCGTCAACCGCGGTCTTGCTCGACTTGAGCAGCGGCTCCACCTGGGCAAGTGCCGGCGTAAGCTCGTCTACGGCGCCATCGAGCTTTGCCACCACAGGCTGAGCCTCGGCGATGGTGTTGTTGAGGTCGTTAACGGTCTTATCGAGCGAGTCGACAACGGTGCGGGTCTTGCGCAGGGTAAGCGCGAGCTCAACGATGGCCCACACGCCGGCAACAGCGAGCAGCAGCAGGGCGATTTGAATGGGACTCATACAAGCCTCCCAAAGGAATCGATATACAGACGGTTTCCATGGTACCCCAAAGGGGACCGAACATGCCATGAGCAGCAACGTGGGACAAAATTATCAGCAGCTACTTCGGTGCATTCCCGCTGCGGTCGCGTTCACTTTGCTCTACGCGCCATTCTTCCCAACCGCGGCCGGCAGGCTGCCAAAAGGCACCGCGTTCTAAGCCTTCGGGCAAATAGCGCTGGTCGACCCAGCCTTCGGGATAATCGTGCGGATATTTATACACACCGTATTCGTCACTGCCCGGGCGATGGCGATCGCGCAGATAACTCGGCACCTCGCGCAACCCACTAGAATGGATATCGGCCAACGCCGCATCGATCGAAGCCTCACACGCGTTGGATTTAGGCGCCAAGCACACATAGAGTGCAGCCTGAGCCAGGTTAATGCGGCACTCGGGATAGCCGATGACCTCGGCAGACTTAAACGCGGCATGCGCCACCAAAAGCGCCTGCGGGTCGGCGTTGCCAACGTCCTCAGAAGCGTGAATCATAATACGGCGAGCGATAAACTTAGGATCCTCCCCAGCATCGATCATGCGCGCGAGCCAATAGATCGTGGCATCGGGGTCGCTACCGCGCATGGACTTGATGAACGCACTGATGATGTCGTAGTGCATGTCGCCGTTTTTGTCATACGTAAAGCCGCGACGCGGGTTGGCGATCTTCACGTCATCCACGGTGATGGGATAGCGCTCCCCCGACGCGGGCGCTGGCGTTCCCTCGGTATCGGGACGCGTGACGGCAATCTCGCTCGCAAGCTCGAGCGTCGTGAGCGCCGAGCGAGCGTCGCCCGCTGCCAGCGTGCAGATGGTCTTAACCGTATCCTCATCGGCCGAGAACTTGCCGTTCAAACCCTGCGGCGCCTCGAGCGCACGCTCGATAAGCGTGGCGATATCCTCGTCTTTAAGATGCTCCAGCTCCACCACGCGACCGCGCGAGAGCAATGCCGAGTTGACCTCGAAGTACGGATTCTCTGTCGTGGCGCCAATCATAATGACGGTACGGTTCTCAACTGCATGCAGCAAGGCATCCTGCTGAGACTTGGAGAAGCGGTGAATCTCGTCGATAAACAGGATGGTGCGGCGGTCGTAGGTATTCAGGCGCGTCTTGGCCTCATCAATCACGCGACGCAGGTCCTTCACGGTACCCGTGACGGCGCTGACCTCGACAAACTCGCTCTTGGTATGGTTGGCGATAATGTGGGCCAGCGTTGTCTTGCCCGTACCGGCAGGCCCGTACAGAATCACGCTCGAAAGCACGTCGTGCTCGATCGCGGCACGCAGCCATGAACCCTTACCGACGGCCTTTTGCTGGCCCACGTACTCGTCGAGCGAATTGGGGCGCATGCGCACCGCAAGCGGCGCATTCTGAAAGGAACGCTCGCGCGTCGAAGCAGAAAAAAGGTCGTCCATAGCCATCCCGTGTATCAATCAAATACGTTTTCCACTAACAGTATACCGAATTAATACGAACTACCGTTCGTTAATATAGGTACGGTGCGGAAACTCCAGACCAGGGAACAGCTTGCTCGTCAGTTCGCAGAAATAACCGTCCGTCATGCTCGTGATATAATCCACCACGGCTTGATCCTTGTCGTCCTGCCAGGCATAGGTGCGATCATAGTAGGAAAGCTGCTGCTCAATGCGCGAAATATGGTGCTTAAAGATGTAAGAGGACTCGTCGCCACTGTTTAGATCCCGCAGGCAACGGTCGTAGAGCTTTACGAACGCCTCGCGCAGCTCCGCCTCGGAATCGCCTTCGATACCGCCCTTGCTATAGATCTTCTCGTAGTTCTCGCGCTTGGCTCGGCGAATTTCCTCAAACAGGTCCTCGCTCATCTCGATGCGCGGCTTACCATAGCTGTGCTCAACGATATCGATGGAGGCATGCGTGAGGATCCAACTGTTGTAGGCACCGCCCCGGCCATCATCAAAAGCGTCGGGCGAAAGCAGGCCCGCCGCGATCGCATCCTGACGGTCACGACCGACGTAGGCAAGAATATCCGAGATGCGAACGACGCAGCCCTCGAGCGTCATGGGACGCAGATGCTCAATTGCGCTATAGCCCGTGGCAATGCAATCCTCAACCGTCTGGTCAAACTGGTCAAAGGAGCCCATGTCCGAGAGCTCAAACACACGCTGCTCGTACTCGCCGTTATGGCATAGCACGCCGTCGAGCGTCTGGAGCGACACGTTGCGGCCATACAACGCGTCGAGCACGCGAACCGACTGCACGTTATGGAAAAAATAACGCCCCGTACGCTCATGATAGATATCGTTGAGGAAGCGCTCGCCGGCATGGCCGAAAGGCGTGTGTCCCAAGTCGTGACCCAGGCCAATCGCCTCGATCAGATCGCAATTGAGCCCCAGGGCGCGACCGATATCGCGCGCAATGCGGGAGACAAGCTGTACGTGCAAACCGCGGCGTGAAAGATCATCATTGCTACGGAAGCTAAAGACCTGCGTTTTGCCTGCATAACGGGTGTACGCCGGAAGATGAAGTATCTTTTCGGTATCGCGCATAAACGCCGGACGCATAAGCGTGCCTTTGTCGGCGGCGCGATCAATACGACGAATGACCTGATCATCGTTGCAACGATACGGGTTGATATAGCCCGAAGCACGATCGGCGGCAATGCGCTCGACAAGCTCGGGCGACAACGCCGAGGGAATACGGTCCATGCGCGCCTTAATGACGGCCGTTTCTTGATTAGATTCCATGGCATGCTCCTTAAAAAGGATGCGCAATCGGTTACAAAGTGCAGCCCACGACCTCGATTATGGCAAAAATCGGCACTAAAAACGGGAGCAATGGCAGGGAGCGCGATTTTGCGATGAGGCAAGCGACGGCAAGGGTCAGGAGCGCAACCGCAAACGCGACAACGCCGCCCAGGGGATCGAAGGTACAAAGGGCAAAGAGTGCCTTGACGTCCCCCATGCCAATGCCAGGAGCGTGGCGAACTCTACGCCAGAGCGACTCGGTAAGCACAAGGCCAAGGTAGACGATGACCGCAAGACCGGCGTGGTCAAGCGCTGTGTTCAAACCGAGGTCGAGCCAAACGCCCGCCAACGCCGCCACGGCACATGCGCCGGCAAGCCCATTGGGAAACCGTCGCTCTCGGGCATCAATTGCCACGCCGGCAAAGATGCAAATCCAAAACGGGATATAGATCATCGAAAACCTCCTTGAGCAGCTGCTCAAAAGCAAAAACCACCACAAAGGTGCCTGTCCCCTTTGCGGTGGTTTTGGTGGTGGTTATTTGGCGCCTTGCATGACCTCGTCAAGGGTAACGCTGACGGCGTGCTGCGTCGGGACCCAGTCGACCTTCAGGAACAGCGCGGCCACCGTGATGGGGATATAGCTGAACATAAAGATCGGGAAGGTAAACAGGTTAGTCACCAGACGCCACTTTTGCGCGCAGTGAATGTGCTTGTACTCAAAGATAGTCGTGAGCAGCGCCAGGATAAAGAAAGTCAGATACATCATGGCGAAGGTCATAATGAGCGAAGCGGCACAGGCCTGCATCTCGACTTCGGTAGCCAAAAAGCCGTGCGAGAGTCCACCCACGATCAGGAACGTCGCATTGGCGAGCATCGAGATGAGCGACAGCAGCATACCCGGGGCGATCGTCATGAACATGTCGTAGGCGGCAAAGCGATGGTAGCGGAAGGTCGACTTGACCAGGTGCTTACCGTAAGTAAAGAACACCTGGTAGAAGCCCTTGGTCCAGCGCATACGCTGCTTCCAGGATGCCTTGAACGTCACGGGTTGCTCGTCAAAGAACTCCGCAGGCGCATAACCGATGCGAATGCCGTGAATGGCGCAGAACGTGGTGAACTGAACATCCTCGGTCAGCGTATGGAACTGCCAACCGTGCATGCCCTCGATAACGCTGGCGGAGATGAGGTAGCCCGAACCAGAGACAGCGCAAGAAGTCTTGCAGATGTTGCGAGCGTTATTGAGAAAGCGCGCCTCGCGCAGGTACCAAGTAGCATTAGCTGCCGAGATCCACGAGCTGCCAAAATTCTTGGAGTTACGATAGCTCGTGACCACATGGAAGCCCTGGTCAAAGGCATCGTTCATCTTGGAGACGTAATCGCGGGAGATGACGTTATCGGCATCGAAGATAAAGTAGCCCTCAAACGTGTCGGGATACTCGTTGAGAATGCGATCGAAACCAAAGTCCATGACCCAGCTCTTGCCCTTGCGGGCCAGGTCATTGCGCTCGTAAACAATGGCACCTGCCTCGCGTGCGAGCTGCGCGGTGTTGTCGGTGCAGGCGTCGGCAACGACAAAGACCTCGATAAGCTCGGACGGATAGTCCTGGTCCTTGATGGAGCGTACGAGATTGGCAATTACGGCTTCCTCGTTATGCGCAGCAATGAAGAAGGCATAGCGGTGAAGTTTTTTGGCCTTGGGAGGCGCGACCTCGCCACGAAGAGCGCCAATGACAAAGAAGACCACCTGGTACAGAAAGCAGACCGTGAGCAGCGTGACAACAATCTGGTTGAAGATCACGATGGGTGTGTTGGTTTGTAAAAAGGCGAGCATGCAGGCTCCCGAGAACGCGTTACGTAAACAACCGTATATCTTACCGCAGGCTTACCGAGTTCAAGAAACCACCTAATACTGGCTAGGCTTCGAGCAGACCGAGCTGCGGAACGATTTCGTCGCCGGCAGCGGTGCGGCCAAGCGAGCGCGGGGCCAGGTCGTCAAGAACCGCGGCGAGATCCCACGGTAGCTCGTCGCGGCACTCAATGCGCTCCCCCGTCACGGGATGGTCGAATGCAACACGCCAGGAATGAAGGAATTGCCTGGTCAGACCCTGATCGGCGCGTGCATCGCACTTGCCGTAGAGCGGATCGCCCACGCAGGCGTGGTTGATATGGCGCATATGCACGCGAATCTGATGTGTGCGGCCCGTAAACAGGTGGCACTCGACGAGCGTATAGCCGTCGTCAAAACGCGTGGAATCGAAGCGCTCGAGGACCTTAAAGGTCGTAATGGCCTGGCGCGCGAAAGGATCGTCCGAAACGGCCATCTTGACACGGTCACGCGTAGAACGGGCAATGCCGGTGTTAATGGTGCCCTCATCCATAGCGATATGTCCGTGAACGAGCGTGATATAGCGACGATCGAGCGTGCGCGTGCGAATGAGATTTTGGAGCGCGCGCTGCGTGTCGTCGTCTTTTGCCGCAAGCATGAGGCCCGAGGTATCGCGATCTAAACGATGCACGATGCCGGGGCGGTCCTCACCCTGCACGGTACCCAGATGGTCAATGCCGCAGTGGTAGACCAGAGCGTTCGCAAGCGTGCCGCTCTCGTGGCCATGGGCGGGATGGCACACCAGGCCGCGCTGCTTGGAGAGCACGATGAGGTAGTCGTCCTCGTAACGGATATCGAGGGGGATGGCCTCGGGAATCACATCAGTGGGATCATGCGGCTCGGGCAGGTCGACCGAGATGCGGTCACCGGAGCGCACAGCATATTTTTTTGATAGGCAGGTCTCGCCGTTCACGATTACGGCGCCGCCCTCGATCAGATGCGCGCAGGCAGAGCGCGTGGGGCAGCCGTCGTTGGCACCCAGAAAGGCGTCGAGACGCTGGCCAGAGCAATCGTCGGCAACAAGAATATGGATGTCGGCCATTAACGCTCATTCCTTTCGCGAATCTTGCGGGCACGCTCCCCACGCTGCTTGGCTTTGCGCTTGGCGCGGGCCTCATCACGGGCATTGAGCTCGGCAGTCGCATCGACTTCGCGGGCCGCAGGGCTCAAGAACATGTAGCCGATGAGGGCAAGCACAACGCCTACGGTGATGCCGATATCGGCCACGTTAAAGACGGGAAAGTCGATGAAGGTGGTGGCAATAAAATCGGTCACAAAGCCAAAAGCCAGGCGATCGATCGCGTTGCCAATGGCGCCACCCACGACCATGGCCATGCCCACAACCTCCAAGCGAGCAAGCTGGGGCGTGCGAAGCAAGTACACGGCAATGGCGACAATGACCGCAAGCGCCAGCAAAGCGAACGCAACGCCATGCCCCTCGCCCATGCTAAAGGCAGCACCGATATTACGGAAAAACATAAAGTCAATGACACCGGGGATGACGGTCACATGCAAAGCGTCGCCCACGGCACGAACCGCAAGCTTGGTCAGCTGGTCAAGAAGCAGCACAACCAGCGCCACCCCACCAGCAACACCCAACCGCCAACGCAAAGGCGGCGTCATACCCCCAGCACGACCCAAATCAATCCCCTACCCTCAAGAACATCGAATTCCGTTTAACGCAATTAACCATCTTATATTGCCATACGCAGAGCGCACGACATATCCACCAACGCAAGCGAAATAACCAGCACAAAACAAAAGCGACATTCCGAATAACGGAATGTCGCTAAATAGCTTTCGACTAAGAGCACAGGTCGAAAGAGAAGGCTCTAGTTCCAACAATGGAAAAGCCGCGTTGCCGTCGCCAACAGCGAAAACGTCCCTAAGCGAGCAAGGTGACGTGAAAGAGGAGGGAAGCGTACTTTGGTACGCGACCGACGATTGAACGTCAGATTGCC
>CABUDJ010000079.1 GCA_902490325.1 uncultured Collinsella sp.
CGTCGGCCCCGGCTGCCCGGCGGCACGCGAAGTCGATCGCGAGTTCCGCACGAGCCGGAGAGCACTTAATGTGCTCTCCGTGCGAGTCAGGACTGTCCGAGCAGGCGACTTCATATGCCGCCGGGCGGCCGGGGCGAACCCCTCCCAAAGATTTTCAAAAAAGTTGTTGACGCGCGCGTAACGACTCGTCTAATATATCCCTTGCGCGATGGACCTGTAGCTCAGTTGGTTAGAGCGTCCGGCTGATAACCGGGAGGTCACAAGTTCGAATCTTGTCAGGTCCACCACTTTCTTTCGCAATAAACACCCCAGCGAGAGCCGAGTCGCCGCTGGGGTGTTTATTACTGTCTCCGTGGGGGTTTAGCTCAGCTGGGAGAGCGCGGGCTTTGCAAGCCTGAGGTCAGGGGTTCGATCCCCCTAACCTCCACCATGATGGACCTGTAGCTCAGTTGGTTAGAGCGTCCGGCTGATAACCGGGAGGTCACAAGTTCGAATCTTGTCAGGTCCACCATCAAAACTGTGAAGAGCCCTGGGGCGTTGCCTCGGGGCTTTTTTCTTGTCTGCGATAAATCTCATTTTGGTTTTGTGTGCTGTGCGAAAGATTGGGTAGTATAGCTATTCAATGCGGCGGGCTGCCGCGTGTTAACCGCTACGTACCGGAGGTGTTCCATGGTTCGTGTCGACATAGAGACCATCGTCATGGCCGCCGGTCCCGTGCCATCGCTTATTGTGCTTCGTGAGCGCAGCAGCAAATCGGACTCGCCCGCGCCGCTGCGTTCCCTTTCCATTCAGACTGGTTCGTTTGAAGCTGCTGCCATTAGCCGTGGCATCGATAGCGGCCGCGCCGAGCGCCCGATTACCCATGACCTGTTGCTCGATACTGTTGGCGCCCTGGGCGCCAAACTCGAGCGCATCGAGATCGTTCGCGCCGAGCCGCCGGTGTTCTACGCGACAATCGTCGTACTGGCCGATGGCGAGGAGCGCAAGATCGACGCCCGCCCCAGCGATGCCATTGCCCTTGCCGTGCGCAGCAATGCTCCCATGTTTGTGGAGGATGACATCATGAATCGCCTGGGCACTGTTTCTACCCGCGCCGAGGAAGTCGACGACGAGCAGGAGTTCGAGAAGTTCGACGAGTTCGTCCATACGCTCTCCCCCGATGATTTCTAAATGCGGGGCGTTCAGGTTGTGGAGCGTTCGCTGATGGCCGGCGGCATGTCGGCCGAGGCAGCGGCTATCGCGCGCGAGGCCCAGATGCGCTCTGAGGCTTCTGAGGCGGCGCGCATTGCCTATGTGACGCAGGCCCGCACGCTTCGCGAACGCCGCGGCTCGTTTATCAAGATGGTTGTCATCTCCGCCCTTGTCGCGGCAATCTGTTCGCGCCTTCGTGGTACAGTTGGTGCGCTTGGGTTTTCGATCTCTACGGGCCTGGTGATCTGGGGTGTGGTCGACGCGGTAATGCTGACCAGTCAGATCAAGGTGCTCGACAAGCGCGCGATGGATATGATGCGCGCCCGCGACGCTGCCGCCAAGATCGCCGCCGAGGCACAGGAACTGTAACGACGCCGGACTCGATGGGAAGGTCTAAAGATGGCACAGGATATGCAGGACGCCGGTAACGTCTCCGCCGAGCTCGACGCCATGGTGTGTGACCTGATTGGTGCGTTCTTGGACGACCTTGCCGCCGGCGAGAATCCGGGCGTAGTTGTGGCGATTGAGGACGCTGCTTCCAACCGATATCTGGCGGCGCTCGACGAGGACGGCGAAGAGGCGTGCCTCGAGGCGGCCACCAACTTTATCTCCGAGCACAAGATGGGCCTTAAGGACGAGGGCCTGGGCCGTATCGCCCGATATGCCATCGGCTACACCGGCTGCGTCGAGGTTGACGGCGGCTATCACGATGCTCTGCTCGTGAGCTTCTTCGAAACCACGCTCGAGAGCGGTTTTTCGGCATATGTGCTGTATGAGGGCATGGGCGCCGGCGATGGTTTTATGTGGAGCGACCCTGAACCTGCAGGTGAGGAAACCCCTCTCATCTAAAATCGCTAAAATAAACGAGTTTTCGGTAAAAGGCTCAATATTCCCGCCGAGCGTTGCATTGCTGGGTGGGTCGCATACGCGTGCCGGTTGTATATAGATAGAAGATAGGGGAACTACATGCGCGTAGACAATCTGAGGAACATCGCCATCATCGCTCACGTCGACCACGGCAAGACGACGATGGTCGACAAGCTCCTGCGTGCCACGGACGCCTTCCGTGCCAACCAGCAGGTCGAGGACCGCGTCCTGGATTCCAACGACCAGGAGCGCGAGCGCGGCATTACGATTCTCGCCAAGAACATCTCTATCGAGTACAAGGACGTCAAGATCAACGTCATCGACACCCCGGGCCACGCCGACTTCGGCGGCGAGGTCGAGCGCGTGCTGCGTATGGCCGACGGCGCCCTGCTGCTGGTGGACGCCTTTGAGGGCCCCATGCCCCAGACCCGCTTCGTGCTGCGCCACGCTATCGACACCGGCCTTAAGATCATGATCGTCATCAACAAGATCGACCGTCCGGGTGCTAACCCCGAGAAGGCCTACAACGACTGCCTGGACCTCATGGCCGACCTGGGCGCCACCGACGACCAGCTTGAGTTCGCCATGGAGCACGTGGTCTACGCCAGCGCCATGAATGGCTTTGCCCGCCTTGACCCCAACGACGGCAATATGGACATGTACCCGCTGCTCGATATGATCATCGACGACATGCCCGCGCCCGAGGTTGACGAGAACGCCCCGCTGGCTATGCAGTGCGTGACCATCGACCACTCCAACTTCGTTGGCCGCATCGGCATCGGTCGCGTGTACTCCGGCACCATCCATCAGGGCGACCAGATTCTGGTTGTGAAGAACGACGGCTCCAGCGCCACCGCCACCGTCAAGCAGCTCTTTACCTTCGACTACCTGGGCCGTACCGAGTGCCAGGAAGTCGGCGCCGGCGATATCGCTGCCGTCGTGGGTATTGACCGCACCGATATCGGCGATGTCTACACCGATCCTGAGAACCCCGTCGAGCTCGAGCCCATCGAGATCGACCCGCCGACCCTGTCCATCGTCTTTGAGGCTTCGACCTCCCCGCTCGTCGGCCGCGATGGCGACATCGTGGGCGCCCGTCAGCTCAAGGAGCGCCTGTTCAACGAGGCCGAGAACAACGTGACCATGAAGATCGAGGAGCTCGAGGATAAGAGCGGCGTTGAGGTCTCGGGCCGCGGCATTCTGCACCTGTCCGTCCTGATGGAGTCCATGCGCCGCGAGGGCTTTGAGTTCCAGGTCGGCCGTCCCCGCGTTCTGTTTAAGAAGGACGAGAACGGCAACAAGATGGAGCCTGTCGAGCAGGCCGTCGTCGAGTGCCCTGACGAGTACTCGGGCAAGGTTGTTGAGGTCTTCGGTACCTCCGGCGGCATCATGACGAGCATGGATACCTCGGGCATCGTGACGCACCTCGAGTTTAAGATCCCGACCCGCGGCATCATGGGTCTTAAGAACCGCATCATGAACGTTACCCACGGCGAGGGCGTGTTCTACCACACCTTCCTGGAGTATGGTCCTTACGCCGGTGAGATCGGCAACCGTCAGAACGGCGCCATGATCTCCATGACTACCGAGAAGGCCGTTGCCTACGCTCTGGGCACGCTGCAGGAGCGCGGTCAGCTGTTCGTTGAGCCGGGCACCGAGTGCTATGAGGGCATGATCGTGGGCGAGCGCAGCAAGGCCGGCGACATGGTCGTCAACATCGCCCGTACCAAGAACCTGGGCAACCAGCGTTCCTCGACCTCCGATATCTCCGTCCAGCTGGTGCCGCCCCGCACCTTCTCGCTGGAGGAGGCGCTGGAGTATATCGCCGACGACGAGCTGGTCGAGATTACTCCCAAGAACATTCGTCTGCGCAAGCGTCTGCTCAACGCCACCGACCGCAAGAAGGCCGCCGTCCGCGCCGGTCAGGTCAACAAATAAGCGCTGGTCTTTATAGCGTCTAACAAGAAAGGGCGTCGACCGTGATGGTCGGCGCCCTTTTTGTGCACAGGGACTGAGCTGGTCTGCATCACCACAAAGGTGCCTGGCCCCTTTATGGTGGTTGGCGGCTAAGCGGTGGGGAGTTCTGGCGTGTTAGCCGGCTGCTGCGGCTTGAGGTGGGCGTTGCGCCAGATGATTTGGATGATGTAGCCGAGCATAAAGACAAAGGCCACGCCGCTGATGAAGCCGCCTACGAGGGGAAGCCCCGTGAGGGCGCCTGCGATTACGCCACCAGCGGCTGCCATGGCGTAGCGGTTCTGGTTGTGTCCGACCATGCGGACAATGGCGCACCCCGTAAATGCGCTCGACACCAACGCGATGCCTATAACGCCGCACAAGAGGGCTCCGGCAAGCGACAGACCAGCGATAGAGATGATCAGCAGTAGGACGGCGGGGACGATAGCAATCGTACCCAGAAGACCGCTCACCCACAGGGGCGTGGGGTGCTGGTGGAGCATGCCGGCGGCGCTGGCAGTCGCACGCGGGAAGACGAGCTCGAGCAGCAGAGCGACAAAGCAGGTCGAGAGTGCCGCGGCGACGATACCGCCGATGACATCGTTAACGGTGGAAGTATCCTCGTTCTCGGTACGGTCGATCTTGAGCGCGCCGACCTCGGCTCTCGCGGCACGCTCGGGGTCCTCGGAGACGTGAGCGTTCACGGTGCCGGTGATGTGGGCGTTCTTGCCCAAGATGAGCTTGTCGGCCCAAACCTCGACATCGCCCTCGACGGTGCCATCGATGGTCACCGTGTCGCCCGCAAGCGCTGCCGACTTGGTAGAGCCGCGCAGGGCAACCGTCTCGCCTATCGCGTAAAAACAGTTGGCGGTGCTGTCGGAATTGAGCACAACGTGCTGACCGACGACCGTGACGCTGCCATCAACCGTGGTCTTGGCGATATCGATAGTGCGTGCCGCCAAGCGGACGGCGCCGCCCACCGTGCAGTCGCGGATGGAGAGGCTCTCGCCTGCTGCAATTATGTCGCGGCCGATGGACGCATCGTCCAAGTTGAGGGCCTGACCTGCCCAGTACAGGTCACCTTCGACGCCGGACGAATTGGCGTCATTGTCGGTCGCAAGTACGTTGCCTGCGGTGTCCGTGCCGGCGAACGACGCCGTGGGAAGCGCAGTGATCGCCAGTGCGATGAGCGCGAATGCCATAAGCAGGCGGTGACGCATCTTGTGTGACGGCGCCGCCGCGGTTTGATTGAGAGCCATGGTTGATCCTTTTGTTAGGTGTTCGGCATATACCTAACAGGGTACCCAACGCGTGGGCGCTCTAAAAGAACCTCTTGGTTGCATTTCGAAGGGTCGTGCCGTGCTGTCTACTTTTTACGGTGCAAGAAGCGTGCGATATCTTCTTCGGTGGGGCTTTTGATGTCAAAGCGCAGCGAGAGCCAGCGCAGACCCATGGTCACGACAACGCATACGACCAGCGCGGCGACATTGCTCATGATGCCGCTCATAACGAGACACACATAGCTTGTCGATCCGGCGATGGCGGCGATGGCATAAAAATTAGTACGTTGGAAAATGCCCGGAACCACGCCCATAAAGCCGTCGCGCAACATGCCGCCGCCCACCGCGGTGAAAAAGCCCATCATGATGCACACCGCCGGCGCAAAGCCGTAGACCAGCGCCTTGTCTGCTCCAGTGGCGGCGTAGATGCCGACCGAGATGATGTCGAGCAGGGGAATGAGTTTTTCGGGTTTGTCGACGATTGCCGGGAAAATATAGATGATGGCTGCCGTGGCAATGGAAAGCGGGAGTGCCATCGGCTGGTTGAGGATGTAGACGTTGCCCACCTGCAACGTCATGTCGCGCAAGAGACCGCCGCCCAGACCGCAGACCACCGCGAGCGCGACCGCGCCCACCAGGTCGAGCTTGTGCTCGCGCGCAACCAGTACACCCGAGATCGATGCAGCGACGACGGCGAACATCTCGAGCCAAAACGGAATAGCGACCATGGCATCCGAGGCATGTGAGGTAATGGTTACGGCAGCGACGACGGGCAAGATGGGGTCCTTTGGGTTGTTGGTTTAGACAATGCCCGTACATAGTACATGGTTGTTGGGTGCCGCGACTCTATTGCTCGGTAAACGGTTGGGAGCGGGGGTGGGTGTAGGGCCAAAACGTGTACATCAGCCTCCAAAGATGTCGAAAATTGTCGGTTTTGGAGGGTGATGTACACGTTTTGGCGTGGCGAGCGGTGGGCGGCGTTACTCAGTGGGCGCTTCTGCGTCCTGCGTGCACTTCCAGTTGCGGATGAGTGTCTTACGTAGTTCGTTTTGCTTTCGCTGGTACTCAGCATCTATGCAACGGGGCATACCGAGCGCCTCGCGAATGCTGTTCATGGCGCGATGAAAAGCGAGCTGGCTCGCAAATTGCGTTGAGGTGAGCGTGACGATGCGATAGCCCATTTGGGCGAGCACCGCTTCGCGCTCCGCATCTGCACCCTTGCGTTCGGCCTCGTCGTGAAACCCGCCTTTGTATTCGATACCGAGTTCTTTGCGCTGATAAGTAATGAGCGCATCGATTTTGAGTGTTCGGGCTTTGGTGCAATGCCAAAGGCGTTGGGGGATTTCGAGTGGCTTGTTCAGCTCGATACCTCGGATGCCGACGCCGCCTTCGCTCGTTGGGAGCGAAAGAGCAATTGCAGAAGCGGTCTCCATAAGCGAGGCCGAATGGTCGTAGATATGCCTGAGTGCGAGCCGCGCGCGTGTGGCGCCGGGTTTGCCGGGGTGCTGATCGAGCAGCTCGACAATTTCGTCCTTGGAGGTGGTGGCTGGTTGCTCAGTGTAAGGGTCAGAGAGATTGAGCCCCATGCGATAGTCGCCGCAAACTTCGTAACCATACTCGAGGTATTCGATCCTGTCCATCCACTCGGCAGCGAGCACGAAGGTGAAGGCTTCGTCGGTGATAAAGATGCCGGGCGTAAGCTCGACAATATGGTCGTAGGGTAGGTTTTGGCCGAGAACGTGGCAAGTGACACCGTTGGCGCGAATTCGCTCGAAAGCAAATACTACGGAGATGTCGATAGTCTTGAGCATGGTGGACGGAATGCCGCAGTCGGTAAGTGCCTGCCGAATGCGCACGATGCGTTGCTGGGTAGAGAGGCCCCGCACACCTATCTGGTAGTCGCGTTGTGCGACGGCTTGAACCAGATTCCGCGGTGCATGATGGACGAGCCACGCCGTTTTATGCGAAATGAGAACAGGAGTATCCATTGGGGACCTCTCGCTTCGAGCTGACACCCAACTCTTATGTCCGTTGAAGTGGGGAAATATACCGGATGTGAGTAAATCGACTCATGCTCGGTGCGCGTCATATGCAAACGTGTACATCACACTCCAAAGATGTCAAAAAATGTCGTTTTTGGAGGGTGATGTACATGTTTGGGGATCCGGGTTGATGCTGAACGTGATGAGGGCGTGGCTGAATAGGAGGGATGTCCAAATTTTGAGCGAAGCTCAAAATTTATCCGGTCGGCTTACGCCGACCGCGAGGG
>CABUDJ010000080.1 GCA_902490325.1 uncultured Collinsella sp.
GGCACCTCGCCCACGCCGTACTCGGGCCCGCTTAGTATCGCGCATAGATTCGCAAGGTTGCGGCAGCCGGCGGCCTACTTCGCGTCGTAGGCCTCGGCGTCCCACCAGTCGAGCTGGGCGATGTTGTCGCGGATGTGCTGGCAGCTCTTGTGGAAGCCCTCAAGCTCGTGCTCGGACAGGTCGAGCGTGTAGACCTCCTCGACGCCCTCGGCACCGATCACACACGGCAGGGAGGTAAAGATGCCCTCCTCGCCATACTGGCCGGTCATGAGCGTGGAGGCCGAAAGCACGGCGTGCTCGTTGTGCAGCACGGCAGCGCAGACGCGCGCGGCGGAGTTGGCGACGGCGTACTCGGTGCACTGCTTGCCCTGGTAGGTTACGTAGCCGCCCTTGCGTGCGAGCTCCTCGACCTCCATGTGGTCGAAGGCGTACTTGTCGGGGTTCTCGGCCTGAAGCTCGTTAAGGCTCTTGCCGGCGATGGTTGCGGCCTTAAAGGCGGCCAGCTGGCTAAAGCCGTGCTCGCCGATCATGTAGGCGTCGATGGACTTGGGGCTCACGCCGACCTTTTTGGAGATCTCGGTGCGCAGGCGGGAACACCTACCAGGGCAAGCAGTGCACCGAGTGAGCCGATGATCTTCTTGGGGTCGTAGCCGGTCAGGTGCCACAGCTCGGTGCACACGACGTCGCAGGGGTTGGAGATGCTTACGAAGATGCCGTCGAAGCCGGCGTCGACGATGCGTTTGGCAAAGGTGCGGGCGGCGTCGGTGGTAAAGAACAGCTCGCCGTCGCGGTTGCCGGCGGCCAGTGCGACCTTGCCGGCGGCGTTGACGATGACGTCGCAGCAGGCAAGCTCCTCGTAGTGGTCGTAGCAGTTGACGATCTTGGTGTTGTACGGGACAAACGAAAGGGAGTCGCGCAGGTCCTGGACCTCGGACGTCACCTTGGCCTCGTTGATATCGCACAGGTACAGCTCATCGGCAATGCCCTGCATGAGCAGACTGTTGGCAACATGTGCTCCTACGTGGCCCTGGCCGACCACACCGATCTTACGCGTCTGGTACATATATGTATCCTTTCGGCCGAGTTTTTCGCGTCGAACCATTGTAGCGTCCTGCTGCCACTTTGCTAGGCTAAAGCGCCATAGATTTTTGGGCATGCCTTAATCTCTACTTTTGGAGTGATTTGGGCCGCTGACGGCATCGCTGGGCGATGTGCTCGCGCGGATGGGGCCGCTCGTTGTACCATAGCTGCAACTGACTCGTAAGGAGCATCCATGCCCATTCGCATCCCCGACGCCCTCCCTGCCGCCGCGCAGCTCGAGAGCGAGAACATCTTTGTCATGACCGAGTACCGCGCGCTGCACCAGGACATCCGTCCGCTGCGCGTGCTCATCCTCAACCTCATGCCCACCAAGATCGCCACCGAGACGCAGATCATGCGCAAACTCTCCAACACGCCGCTGCAGGTGGAAGTGGACCTGCTGCGCACCAAGACGCACGAGGCCACGCACGTGAGCGCCGGCCACCTGGAGACGTTCTACCGCACGTTCGACGACATCCGCGACATCCACTACGACGGCCTGATCATCACGGGCGCGCCGGTGGAGCAGATGCCGTTCGAGGAGGTCGACTACTGGCCCGAACTCTGCCAGATCATGGATTGGTCCACCACGCACGTGCATTCCACGCTGCACATTTGCTGGGGCGCGCAGGCTGGCCTGTACCATCATTACGGCATCCAGAAGTACGACCTGCCGGCAAAGGCGAGCGGCGTGTTCGAGCATTATCTGGTGAAGCCGCAAAGCCCGCTGGTCCGCGGCTTTGACGACCGTTTCTATGCCGTGCATTCGCGCAACACCGATGTGCGCCGCGAGGACGTGGAGGCCGAGCCGCAGCTTGAGGTCGTGGCCGTGTCCGATGAGGTTGGCCTGTACATCGTCAAGTCGACCGACAGCCGTCGCTTCTTTGTCTTTGGTCACCCCGAGTACGATACCGACACGCTGCGCCTGGAGTACGAGCGCGACGTGAAGCGCGGCCTCAACCCTCAGGTGCCGGCGCATTACTTCCCGGGCGACGACCCCTCCGCCGATCCGCGCAACGTCTGGCGCAGCCAAGCTCAGCTGTTCTACACCAACTGGCTCAACTACTACGTCTACCAGACCACGCCCTACGACCTGGCCCGCGCCGGCGAGGAGCACTAGGCTGCGATGGTACTGCTGTAGCCGTGGCTGATATGGCGGCGATTAGGTGCTGATGATGTGGGGTAGCGGCAGGTCGTGAGCGTCGGTGGGAACGCGGTCGACACGCTGCTCGTCAAAGGCGATGCCGATGATTTGGCATTCGGGCGAGAGCATGGGCAGGTAGCGGTCGTAGCAACCGCCGCCGTAGCCCAGGCGCGCGCCGGTTTGGTCGAAGGCCACGAGCGGCACGACGATCATGTCGAGAGCTTCGGCAGGCACGATAGGGAAGTGGTTGCTGTCGATGTCCGTGGCCGCAAAGGCCCGCGTAGGGTGGGCGATAAACGGAGCCGCGGACGCATCGTCGGCGGCAACTGCCCGCATACACATGCGCTGGCCACAAGCTGCGGCATCAATTGCCGAGAGCATGCACGGATAGGCTACGCGCCAGCCGCGCACGGCGGCCGCAGCGGCAAACGCGGCAGGGTCTGCCTCGGAACCCATCGCGGCATAGACGGCAACGGTGCGCGGCGCCGCGGCATCCAAGCGGCCCAGCAGCTCAACCAGCCGCGCACAGATATCAGCAGACTTCGCCGCCCGTACATCCAAATCGAGATCGTCGCGCCGAGCAATCATTGCCCGCCGCAACTCAGCCTTGTCCATCCCAGCCTCCTCTAGCAAACCTGCCAAAAAGGGACAGGTTTATTTTGGCGGGTTTTATCTGGGCAAACGTCGAAGCCGCCACAAAGGCGCCCTGTGTGGCGGCTTCGACTCGACGTTGGCTTCACAGCGCCGCAGCGATCGCTTCAGTCACAAACTTATTGAGTGACTCACCCTTCTTTGCCGCTGCCAGCGCTGCTTGCTTGTGGAGCTCAGAGCCCGTTCTTACGTTGAACGAGCCCTTAAAAGCCCGCTCGGGTTCCTTGCCCTTCTCGGCGCAAAACTCAAGGTAATCGTCGACGGCGTCGTGGAAGCATTGCTCCACTTCTTCAGCCGTGGAGCCTTCAAATACGATTGCGTCCCTAATGCCGGCGACCATACCTGTTAGCACATGCTGTTCGGCATTGAACTCGACCGGGGCGAAATAACCTTTGTATGCCAAAACGTTACTCATGACTACCTCCGACATCTTGCAGAAAGCGAACGATGTTTCGAATGGTCCCCGCTGTCAATTCGTCAGATGGATGAGGCGCGTGCATTACGAACATCCTGCCATCTGATGGCCTGTAGAAGCGAACGCGCGATCCGGATGTCTTGCCTTTGCTGTCCATTTCAAAGCCATATGAAGCCATGACTTTTAAAAAATCCGCATACCGATAAGTTGAAGGGCAGCTAAACAGCTGGGCGATGAGTTTATCGGATCGAGTCATCCCGCCTCACATTCTGCAACTATATTCTAGTTGCAATTTCAGTTCGATGCAAGCACCTCTACTATAGAACATGTGTGCGTATAGAACAAGTGTTCGAACAACCACGAAGGGCGCCTGTGAACTGCGCCCTTCGTGGTAGTTTTGCTTGCCGTGCCTTAGCCCAGCAGGTCGATGACGTTGAAGCCGGCGTTGCTCTTGGCGATGACGTCGCGGCCGCCAAAGACGCAGGTGGGTGACTCGGCTGCGATGCGCGTTACGTCGGCGCCGAGCGAGCGAAGCTCACCGGGCGTGGCGGCGAGCATCTGGGCGCGGCGCTCCTCGCGCGCATGCGGATCGAGCCCGGCCAGGTAGGTCGTGTTGCGGCGCTTGGTGAGCGCGTACGGCTTCACCGGCGCGTCCATGCCGCTCACGCAGCTCACGATAAAGCCCTCAAAGGCGGCCTCGTCGGGATCAAAGCTGCCGAGCCATTCGCCCGCGCGCGCCACGCGCTCAATCGAGGGATCGATTGCCGGGTCGCGGTAGGTGTAGAACGCCGTCTGACGCTCGCCTGCCGCGCGGAATCCGCAGCCGTACGCACCGCCCTTCACGCGGATCTCGTTCCACAGATAGTCGTAGGAGAGCGCGTTGGCGGCAACCGCCCAGGCGCCTGTCACGTCAATGCCCAGGCGACGCGGGTCGCACGCGCTTGCCGCAAAGCAGATGTCGCTGGGGATGACAAAA
Organism: uncultured Collinsella sp.; assembly: GCA_902490325.1. GTDB lineage: Bacteria > Actinomycetota > Coriobacteriia > Coriobacteriales > Coriobacteriaceae > Collinsella. The sequence continues at coordinate 4,267 of CABUDJ010000080.1, forward strand.
GCCTCGTGGCGGTCGCACGGCGTCGGCACCACGAGCGCATCGCGGCCGGCATCGGCGCCGTCGCCAGCGTCCAGCCCCAGGTCGCCCGCGGCATTCCAGTATGCGTTAAAGTCCTCGTCGCTGCCGGTAAAGCTTGCCATGCAGCCATCGGCCACAAAGATGCGCTCCGCCAGTTCGGCAAGCTTGGTACGCAGCCCGTCCACGCGCTCGTCAAAGTGGTCGAGCAGATCGCGCAGGAACAGGTAGAAGTCTACGCCCGAAAGCTGCTCACGCACCACGGCCGAAGGCGAGCTGTAGCTCATCGCGCGACCGAGCGCCGCCGAGTGGCCGTTGTTGATAAAGCCCTGCTCAAGCCCAATGCGAATCTGCGTGAGCACATTGCGCACGCGGTCGGCATCGGCATCGAGCAAAAGCGTGCTCGACCACACCTCGCGCGGCAGGCTCGCCAGCGCATCGATCTTCTCGGACAGGGCTCCGGCGCTCACCAGCAGATAGGGGCGCACGCCGTCCACGTCGGGCTGGGTCATGACCTCGGTCGTAAAGCTCAAAAAGCCCAGCTTGCCGGCGAGCAAGTTGTCGAGTTCCTCGGCCGAATGCTCGCGCGTGGGCAGCTGTTTGAGCAGGCGGCAGAGCAGCGTTACATAAGGCAGGTCCTCAAACGCGACGCAGCTCAGGTCGAAATACTGCATGGCGTAGGCCAAACGGTTGGTGGGAATGTCGTGGCGCAGACAGGGGATGGGCGCGGTCGTGTCCACAACGAGCGGCGGCTCGGGGCGCGCCTCGCCAATGTCGGACACGCGCAGGCGCGGCAGAGTGGCCTTGGCCTCGGGCGTGTCTTCCGCCTCCTGTGCGGCACGCAGCGCGGCCGTGCGCTCGACCACGTCGGCCAGCTCGGCATCGGTCATGGCATCACGTTTGGCTGCCAGCTCGGCGGCCTCGGCACCCTCCGAACCCTCGGCGGCATCCACCGGCACCAGCTCGACCAGCGCCATGTGATCGTTTTCCAGCACGAGCTCGCGCAGCAGGTCCTCAAAATAGCTGCCGTCCAGCTCGCCGCGCAGTTCCTCGTACACCGGACCGTACTTGAGCGCCAGCGTCGCGGCGTCGTCATCGTAGAGCCAGGTGCTCAGCGCGTCGCACGCAATGGCCACGCCGTCGGCGATACCGTAGTCGCGCTGGCGCAGGTCGTATTCGTTGCTGCTGATGATGGCCTCCAGGCGCTCGCGCGGAACGCCGTGCTCGCACAGGTCGCGGCAAGCGTCCTGGAACACGCGGCGCAGCTTGCGCGCTATGCCGGGCTGCACGTTTTGCAGCATGATGAGCTCGTAGGGCTGCAGGCTCTCGGCCGCGGTGTAGCTCACCACGTTGCCGCCCAGGCCGGCGGCCAGAATGGCCTTCTTAACTGGTGCCTCGTTAGAACCCAGCAGTGCCTCGAACAGGATATCCGCCGCGATCGTGCGCTTGCGGTCGAGCGCGCTGCCCAGCACCAGGCCCAGGCCTACCAGGGCGTTCTCGGGCGTGGTGGCCATCTCGACGCGCCTATACTCGCAGGTCACAGGTGCCTGCACGTCCAGCGGATTGGGCGCCAGCGTGGACGGGTCCTCGCCGGCGGCAACGGCGGCGTCCATGCGGCGGCTCGCAGCACTCGGCTGCGACAGATAGCGCTCGTCCAAAAAGGCCAGTGCACGGTCCACGTCCAGGTCGCCGTAGAGCGTGATGTAGGAGTTGGAGGGATTGTAGTGGCGCGCGTGCGTGTCCAGGAACTGCTCGTAGGTGAGCGCGGGAATCGCGCGCGGGTCGCCGCCGCTCTCGTGCGCATAGGCGGTGTCGGGATAGAGCGCGGCGTTGGCGGCATCGTCCAGCACACTCATGGGGTCGGACAACGCGCCCTTCATCTCGTTGAACACCACGCCGTTATAGCGCAGCGTGCCCTCGCGCAGGCTGGCGGAGCTGCCGTCGCCCTCGCCCTCGGCGCCCTCCGGCAGGTCCAGCTCGTAGTGCCAGCCCTCCTGCTCAAAAATGGTGGGTTTGGTATAGATGGCCGGGTTGAACACCGCGTCCAGGTACACGTCCATCAGGTTGTACAGATCTTGCTCGTTGGTGGTGGCGACAGGGTAGATGGTTTTGTCGGGGTAGGTCATGGCGTTGAGGAACGTCTGCATGGAGCTCTTGATCAGATCGACGAATGGCTCCTTGACGGGAAACTTGGCCGATCCGCACAGCACCGAGTGCTCAAGAATATGGAACACGCCGGTGGAATCGGCCGGCGGCGTCTTAAAGCCAATGGCAAAGGCCTTGTTTTCGTCGTCGCATGCCAGGTACAGCAGGCGAGCGCCCGAGGCGGTGTGGCGCAGCACGTAGGCGTCCGAGTCGAGCTCGGGCACGGTCTCGCAGCGCTCGACGGCAAAGCCGTGACAGGTGGTGCCGGGCACCAGCAGCGCGGAGGCAACGGCGCGCGGGTCGGTTGAGGTGGTGGGCATATGCAGTCTCCTTTGACGCCCCATCGGGGCGAATCGAGTCGAATCCTCGTGAGTATACCCATATGGGGCCGCGGCTCTGCGGCGAACTGAAGACGATGCCAACGGATTGGGTAAAGGCCCCGCGTGCCCGCCGCGCGAGCGTGGAAACTTGGACGCCTATCGAATGAGAGTGGATTTTCGGACGGAATCAGCCTCAAAACGCCCAAAAGCCGTCCAAATATCCACCCTCATTTCCCGACCGTCCAAAATCCACGTTCATCCGCCGCCCGCACATCTCTCATCTCTCATTCGTCACGAATACGAGAGATAACAGAAAGACGAGAGATAAATATGAGAGATAGCTGAGCAGCAAAGAGACAAGCAATCATGGTATTGTCTCAATACCGATTGTCTACCAGCAAAAACATGTTTAAATGAAACAGATGGCAGACATCTTATCTCTCATCTCTCACTCATCTCTAATATGAGAGATAACAGATAGATGAGAGATAATTACGAGAGATAACTGAGAGACGAGAGAAATCCATCCGTGGTACACCCGCAGGACCGAGCGAAAGGACGTGCAGATGAACGAAAACGAACTGACCGGTCTGCTCGAGTCTTTAAGGCGCATGGGCTCGGACGATCTTAACGTCGAGGTCAAGGAGAGCGCCACGACGCTTTCCCGCGACGTATGGGAAACGGTCAGCGCTTTCGCAAACACCGCCGGCGGCATCATCGTACTCGGAGTGAGCGAGCGCGCGGGTTTTGTCCCAGTTGCAAACTTTGAGACCGAGAAAGTGCTCAACCAATTCGTGGCGGGCGTCTGCTCGT
>CABUDJ010000081.1 GCA_902490325.1 uncultured Collinsella sp.
TTCGCGGCATTTTGTGCCGTCGGCGAGCAGCGCTGCGCCGCCGATCATGGCGGGGAGAATCAGCCACGGTGCCACTTTGCGCACCAGGCTAAACAGGGCGAAGATGCCGCCCTCGTTGTGGTTATCGGCCTTCATGGCGATAACCACGTACTTGACCGTGGTCACGAGCGTCATGGTCCAGATGACGAGCGAAAGCGCGCCCAGGATCATGTCCTCGCTGACGGTACCGATGCCGCCGTTGTTGGCGACGATTGATTTCATGGTGTACATGGGGCTCGTGCCGATGTCGCCATAGACGACGCCGAGCGTTACGAGCAGCATGCCAGCGGAGAGGGGAATGGCTCCGTGCCCGCCTTGACCACGCTGGTCTTGGGGGCTTGTCTCCAGTTTGTTATGTGCCACGTGGACTCCCTTAGACATCCGGTTATCTGTCTAGGACAGATAATCTTTATGCCGTCTTTATACATACACGAGCAGTTTGGCACATTGGTTAGCTTTAGACAATAATCCCCAGCTGGGGATTATTCATATACGCAGGTAGCATTTCAAAGCGGGGACTATTAAGCACGCGCTGTCTGGGCGATGCCAGCTTTGGCGTTTGCGCGTTTGCCGGCGAGTTCGCAAAAAATCGCGCCGCCGATGATGAGTACGGCGCCCATCAGGCGGACCGGTGTTATGGCTTCGCCTAAAAGGACGGCGGAGAACACGACGGCCGAAAGCGGCTCGAGGTAGCCGACGACCGCGACGGTCTGGACGGGCAGCTTGGCGACGGCACTAAAGTAGAGCAGGCAACCGATGCCGGTGTTGACGACGCCGAGCATGACGACGGCGCGCCAATCAATACTGGCGGCGACGCCGGCGGACAGGAATAAGGGAGCGCCCTGCGTGATGAGCGTAAGGACCAGCGCGGTCACAAAGGCGGCGCTCACCTGGAGCGTGGAGTTCTCGAGGCCTTCGATGTGTGGCGCACCCTTGCTAGCGATGACCATCAGCGCATAGCAAAATGCCGAGGCGATGCCGCAGGCGATACCCGCAATGGGCATATTGCCGCCTAGACCTTGCGCTGCAATGAGAAAAGCACCGCAAGCAACGGCGATAAAGCCGGCGATTTTGCCTCCGGTCAGCTTTTCGCCAAAGATGAGCGGGGAGAGCGCCATGACAATGATGGGGCCGCAGTAGTACAGCAGCGAGGATACGCCGACGCCGATCGTCTGGTAGGCGCGGAACAGAAAAATCCAGCTGGCGCCCAGCGCGGCTCCCGAGAGGAGGAGGGCTGCGGCTTCGCGGGGGCGAGATGGCGCCTGCAACTTATGGCGTTGGGTGATGGCGAGGATGGTGACAAGCGAGAGTGCGCCCAAAAACGTGCGTAGTAGCACGATATCGGAGCTCGGCAGTGCGATGGCAGCGGCGATGATGCCGTTGGAGCCAAACAATAGCAATGCTGCTAAGTACGTAAACAGACCGTTGTTCATGCGCTGACATCCCCTCTATATCCGAGCAACTTCACTATGGGTGAACTGGCTTTAGAAGAAAAGCGAATATAATGCATGGCTGACATGACAAAAGCTCATGCAAGGATGGAGGACTGCCGTGGAAACGAATATTCAAAAGATGCAGGTGCTGCTCGAGACAGTGCGCGCCGGAAGCTTTACGCGCGCCGCCGAGCGCCTGAGCTATTCGCAATCGGGCGTGAGCCGTATGGTGGCCGATCTTGAGGCCGATTGGGGCTTTAAGGTGCTCGACCGCAGTCGCGAGGGCGCGGCTCTTTCTGCTGACGGGCGACAGGTCATGCCGGCTGTCGAGGCGCTCTGCGAGGAATTCGTTCGCTTGCAGCGACGCGTGGGTGAGATGCGTGGGCTCATGCGCGGCAAAATCTGCATCGGTACGTTTTCGAGCGTGGCGACCCACGTGCTGCCGCCGGTGATTGCTCGTTTTCGTGCCGATTATCCAGACATTGATTACGAGCTGCTGATGGGCGACTATTCAGAGATTGAACAATGGGTGGCAGAGGGCCGCTGCGATCTGGGCTTTATCCCGCATGAGCCCCGAGAAAATGGCATGACGTCGCGGTCTTTGGTGCGCGACGAGTTGATGGCGGTAGTGCCGGCAGACTCTTTGCTTGCCACTGAAGAGGTCGTCTCTCTTGCCGATTTGGCCAACGAGCAGTTTATTCTGCTGGAACGCGGCACCGATGATGAGATTACGCCGCTGTTTCGTCGGGCGGGGCTGACGGTGCGCTCCAAGCTGTCGACCTGGGATGACTATGCGATTATGGCTATGGTGGAGGATGGCCTGGGCGTGAGCGTTCTTCCTGCGCTCATCTTGCGCCGCTGTCAGTTCGATGTTGCCGTGCGTCCGCTCGAGGGGCATCCCCATCGGCAGATCAATGCGATATATCGCACGGCTGACGTTTCGCTTGCCGCCGCTCGATTCCTTGAATACCTCTAAACGCGTGCACGTCATTGTCCGCTTTGGGCAAATCTCGGAGTTCGGTACGTTTTCTTATGAAATTGAACTTTCGAATGAGGTACGGCGCTATACTGCTTGCTAAATTGAACCTTGGTTCAATTCGTGTTCTATAAATTGAACTTTGCCAGCAAGGAGGTTCCTGTGGCCCAAGAGACGTTTAGTAATCGCCTGCGACAGGCTATGTCCGATCGCGACGTTCGCCAGTCGGACGTAATCCGCGCATCGGAGATGCTCGGCAAAAAACTCGGCAAGAGTCAGATGAGCCAATATGTGAGCGGCAAGACGATCCCGCGGCGCGATGTGGCTGAGCTGCTCGCCCGTATTTTGGAGGTCGATGTTACCTGGCTGCTTGCCGGCGACGCCGATCAAGGCGAGGCATCATCACCCCGCAACGATTCCAAGCCCGAACCCCATCCCTCAGCTCAAATTGCAAGGAGCACCACCATGCGTACTTTTTCTAAATCCACCAAGCTCGATAACGTCCTGTATGACGTGCGCGGTCCCGTCGTCGACGAGGCTGCCCGTATGGAGGACGAGGGCGAGCGCATCCTCAAGCTCAATATCGGCAACCCGGCGCCCTTCGGTTTCCGCACGCCCGACGAGGTCATCAAGGACATGCGCCAGCAGCTGCCCGACTGCGAAGGCTATTCCAACTCGCGCGGCTTGTTCTCCGCGCGCAAGGCGATCATGCAGTATTCGCAGATCAAGGGCCTGCCCAACGTTCAGATGGAGCATATCTACACGGGCAACGGCGTGTCCGAGCTCATTCAGCTTTCGATGAACGCGCTGCTCGACAATGGCGACGAGATTCTGATCCCCAGCCCTGACTATCCGCTCTGGACGGCGTGCGCAACCCTTGCCGGCGGTCATCCCGTACATTATTTGTGTGATGAGCAGGCGGATTGGTATCCCGACCTGGAGGATATGGAGTCCAAGATCACGAGCGCGACCAAAGCCCTCGTCATCATCAACCCTAACAACCCCACGGGTTCCGTCTATCCGCGTGAGGTGCTCGAGGGCATCGTTGAGGTTGCGCGCAGGCACCAGCTCATGATTTTTGCAGACGAGATTTACGACCGCCTGTGCATGGACGGCTATGAGCACGTCTCGATTGCCTCGCTCGCTCCCGATCTGCCCTGTGTCACCTTTAGCGGCCTTTCCAAGTCGCACATGATTGCGGGCTATCGTATTGGCTGGATGGTGCTTTCGGGCAACCAGCGCTGCATGAGCGACTTCATCATGGGTATCAACATGCTCTCCAACATGCGCCTGTGCTCCAACGTGCCGGCTCAGTCGATCGTTCAGACGGCACTCGGTGGTCATCAGTCCGTTAACGACTACATCCGTCCTGGCGGCCGTGTCTACGAGCAGCGCAACTTTGTGTATGAGGCGCTCAACAAGATTGACGGCATCTCGGTGGTTAAGCCGCGCGCGGCGTTCTACATCTTCCCCAAGATGGATGTGAAGAAGTTCAACATCACCGATGACGAGCAGTTCGCCCTTGACCTGCTGCACGAGAAGAAGATCCTGATCACGCGCGGCGGCGGCTTCAACTGGGCTGAGCCCGACCACTTCCGTATCGTGTACCTGCCGCGCATGGAAGTACTCAAAGAGTCCCTCGAAGACCTCGCCGACTTCTTTGACCATTACCGCCAGGCGTAGGGGACAGAAGCTCCGTACAATAAAAAGCTCCCTGCAGTTGCTTGGCTGCAGGGAGCTTTTTTGTGGACCCGTGGGGCGTGGGACAAAATAATCAGTAGTTCTTGTCCCAGGTTCGAAAGAAGTATCGAGTTTGTTGCCGCAGGCGACCCTGGGACAAAAACTACTGATTATTTTGTCCCACGTGGCGTTCTTGAACTAAATAACAATCCCGTTGCAATGGTCGATTTCGTGTTGGATGATCTCGGCGGTGTAGCCCGAGAAGTTCTTGATGCGGTGCACGAAGTTCTCGTCCAGATACTCCACCTTAATACGGCGATAGCGGGTACAAGGGCGCTCGCCGACCAGCGAAAGGCACCCTTCGCTTGTCTGATAGGCACTGACCTGCTCAAGAATTTGCGGGTTGTACATGAGCAACGACTTGCTGCCGTCCTTTACGCAGATGATGCGTTTGCGTACGCCAATCATATTGGCGGCAAGCCCCACGCATTCGTGCTCGTGCTCGTGCAGCGTGTCCAGAAGGTCTTGCCCGGTCGCGGCGTCCTCAGGGCCGGCATCCTCGGAGGGCAGGCGTAAAAAGAACTCGGACTTCATGATGGGTTTAATCATGGCGGGCTCCTTGTATCTCATGCTTTCGTGGACTTTCAATAATAGCGCGGAGACAAAGCCGTGCGCTCGCGTTACAATCTTTCGACGTTGAACCATGTTGCCGGATGTGCTATTTGCGCTGTCCGGTGTAAGTCTAGGGCTCATTTTCGCCCTGGGCTGTTCCTCTAGGGCGATGCGTTTGTCGTTCTAAGAGGAAGGAATTTCATGGGGACCAAATCCCAGAAGAAAACTCAATCATCATCGAAGACCTCGACGTTTCTTACCGTGATGTATGTCGCCGCCTTTGTCGCCGCGTTTAACGAGAACATCATTAACGTGGCGCTGCACGATATTATGGCGGCGTTTTCGGTGAGTGCGACCACGGCACAATGGCTCGTTTCGGGCTACATGATCGTGACGTCGATTTTCACGGCCATCATGGCCTTCCTGTCCGGCCGCTTCTCGACCCGCAAGCTGCTGTTCTTTGCATGCGGCTGCATGGTTGTCGGCGAGATCCTGTGCCTGCTGGCGCCGTCGTTTGCCGTGCTGCTGCCGAGCCGTATCCTGCAGGCTGCGGGCTCGGGCATCTTGTTCCCGCTTATGATGAACGTGGTGCTGTCTTGCGCCCCGCGCGAGAAGCTCGGCCTGTATTTGAGCCTGGGCGGTGCTTGCATCACGTTGGGACCGGCGTTTGGTCCTGTGATTAGTGGCCTTATGTGCACCCTGTTTGGTTGGAGGGCTGTGTTTATCGTCCCGCTGGTGGGCGGTATCGTGGTTGCCGTCGTGGGTGCAAAACTCGTGCAAAACGTCGGCGAGCGCCTGGATGTTTCGCTCGATATCCTCTCGGTTATTTTGCTTGCTACCGACATCACGGCGTTCGTGTACTCCGTTGGTGAGTTCTCCGCCAATGTGACGACTGGTGTCGTGGCGCTTGCTGTCGCCTTTGTGTTGCTTGGCTTGTTCGCCGTTCGTCAGCTTAAGCTCGAGCACCCGGTACTCAACGTGCGCCCCATGGCGAGCATTCGCTTTTGGCCGGCATGTCTGCTCGTGGTCGTGTCGATGATGACGACGTTTTCGATGAGCGTTTTGCTACCGCTGTATTTTGAGGGCGCGTACGGCATGACGGCGCTTGCCGCAGGCCTGTTCATTTTGCCGGCAATTGCTTTTAACGCGGTGACCTCGATTGCGGGCGGACGCGTGATGGACGCCCATGGTGCATGGCCGCTGCTGCCGATTGGATTTGCCCTGATCGCCGTTGGCCAGATTGCCATCTCGATGACAGCTGCAAGCATAAACATCGGTATTGTCGTGGCGCTGACCGTTGTCGTGTATGCCGGAGTTGGCCTGGTGCTGAGCCCCTCGCAGACGGCTGGCCTTGAGACACTGCCCGCCGCCGAGCATCCTCATGGAACGGCGCTACTCAATACGTGGAACATGATTGCCGCGTCGTTTGGTCCGTCGCTGTTTATCGGCCTGCTTTCGAGTTCTGCGACGGCTGCCGGCGCTGCGGGCACGGCAGCCGGTGTTGCCCAGGCGATTGGTTTTGCCGCCGCCGTGCGCGTGGCGGCCATTATTGCCGTAGTCGGATTTGTGGTGTCGGTTGCGTACGCTCGCCGCGAGTCGCACATGTCGCATTAATGTGTGCACATAGATTCTGCAGCTAGATTGGCGGACGACACCATAAACTAATGGACGTTTTGCCGAGAGGCATGATTAATAAGCGCAAAGAGTGCGCGACGGGCCCCGCGAATGGGGCGATGATGCCCGAGAGGGCCAAGAAGGAGTCTCATGTCTGAGAACGAAGAGATCATGAACGAGACCGAGAACGAGACCATGGCTGCCGAGGTTGAGGCAGTCGAGACCGTGGAGACCGAAGCTGCCGAGGTTGAGGCTGCTGACGAGGTTTCCGCCGAGGAGGAGGCCGAGGTTGTCGAGGCCGCCGCTGATTACGATGACGAAGAGCTGATGGACAAGATGCAGAAGGCCGCCCGCCTGCTGCGCAGCCGTCGCTTTGCTATTTCCAAGGAGGAGGAGGCCAAGGCCGAGCGCATGGCGAACATCGAGCGCGCCATCAAGCTCCTTGACCTCAAGCCCAAGATGGAGCAGAAGGAGATGTCCGATCTGCTGGGCATGCGCCTTCGTGAGCTCGATGGCCTGATGGCCGAGGCTGAGGCTGCCGACCTGGTCGGTCGCATCGACGATGCCGAGGGCGACATGCGCAAGATCGTCGTCTTCGCTGCTGAGGATGCTGCCGAGGGCCTGACCGAGCTTGCCAACAAGAAGGAGAAGCTCCTGCCCGAGCTTTCTTACGAGGAGGCCACCGAGCTCATGGCTGCCCTCGATAAGGTTATCGCCCCGCTCGTCGCCATGGGCCTGGACGAGGACCGCGGTCCTCGCGGCGGTCGTGACGATCGTGGTGGCCGTGGCGGCGACCGTGGCGGTCGTGGCGGCTTTGGCGATCGCGGCGGCCGTGGCGGCGACCGTGGTGGCCGCGGTGGCGATCGTGGCGGTCGTGGCGGCTTTGGTGACCGTGGCGGCGACCGTGGCGGTCGCGGCGGCTTCGGTGGCAACCGTGGTGGCTATGGTGACCGCGGTGGCAACCGTGGCGGCTTCGGCGGCAACCGCGGTAACGACCGTGGCGGTCGCGGTGGCGATCGTGGCGGCCGCAACGGCGGCGGCTTCCGCGGCAACCGTTTCTAGTTAGTTACGCGGGTGGATAATCTCCC
>CABUDJ010000082.1 GCA_902490325.1 uncultured Collinsella sp.
ACGCCGGGCCGACTCACTTCGGATCGGGCGCTACACCAACTTTCTCGACACTACCGCGGAGCCTTCGGAGAGCTCTTTGAAGGACGGTTCTGGCACTGCGGACGATCGATCTGGCGCATCTCAAGCACCATCTGAAGCGGCATCCGATAGCAGCGACGATGGGGAGGCCGCTGCGCGCGGCGATGGCGTGATCGCCGACATGGATGCGTTCATTGCAAACGCCAAGCGCGAGTTGATTGTGCCAGATGACGCCTCTATTACGTTCAAGGTCGCTGATAAGCCAAACTATTGGGAGGGGGCGGCAACGTACGTTTGGTACGTCGAGTTTTATAAAGACGGAAAGGTCGTAGCGTCTGCGGAATGCGGCTCTGAAGGGTACCCATGTCGGTCGATTATGGCCTATCACGAGAGCCGGTAACTTTAACCGAGCCGTTTTGGCATTACAGCGCGCGCAGCTCTTATACCTTTCCCCTTGTTCCATCCGACGAGTTTAGTTACGGCTAAAACGGCCGTTACGAAGAGCTGACCGAGAGGCCGAAGGCACTCGCCCGCTAAGCGGGTATGCCCCAAAAGGGTATCTGGGGTTCGAACCCTCCCGGTTCTTCGTCAGTTGACCAAAGGTGCGACATTATTACCGCTCATCGGGGGTGGCTAAATGAGATGACTTGAGGGCTATAATTAGCCAAGCTAAGTTGGGGACAGATTGAGGCGCACAGGCTTTCGATGCGCCTGTCGACTCGGCAGTTCGCAATTTATTAGACACGCGGAACGCGTGGTTTGGGATTAACGAAAGGAATCAGCATGTCACTGTTCCATAGCGATAACGAAAAGGAAGAAAAGCACAGCGGAATTCTCGGTGCCTTTTCTGTCGACAATATCAAATGGGAGCCTGGCAACGACGAAGATGCCTCGCTTGTCTCATTCCGCTATCCCTACGAGGATTTTCCCAACGGGTCCTATCTTCAGGTTGCGCAATCGCAGATTGCCGTTTTTACCAACAATATGGGGGCGGGCAGTTCTACTGACGCTACGGGTGCCGGCGATTCTCAGGTAAGCGTGTTTGTCGGTCCGTGCAAGATCAAGCTCGACACGGGAGACAGCCGATTCGCCCCGTTTCGCAATGCCGCCCATTCGCTTACCGGCGGTAGCTCGGCGTTCCATTCCGTTGTGTACTTTATCAATACTAACTACATGAACGAGCTGCGCTGGGGCACGACCGAGCCCATCATCGTCCAAGACCCTGAGGAAGACGTCAACGTTCATGTTCGCGCCTTCGGTTTGTTTGGCGCACATATCGAGCAGAATGACTCGAGCCTGGTTCCCATTCAGGTGAGGAAGTTCCTCGTTAAGGTCGTGGGCACGCGAGATCGCTATACGCGAGAAGAACTTACTTCCTTTATGCGGGCAAAAATCCTTGAGTATGTTCCTGACCTGCTTGCCAAGGCGATTGTTGACCAGGAGGTTTCCGTTCTTAAAATTGCGACGCATCTGAGCGACTTCTCGTCTCAGATGCAGGGCAAGCTCGTTAACTATTTCGATGAGTTTGGTCTCACACTCGATAACTTCTCGTTCAACAGCATCAAGCCCTTCGAAGAGGACCTTGCCGCCATCAACGAGATGAAGATCCAGCGTAAGCGGAGCATTCTCGAGGCACAGGGTAACGCTGCCCAGATGGACATCGAGTCCGAGGCACTTGCCAGGAAGCGTGCGCGCGAAGGCTACAACTATCAGCAGGAGCGCGGCATGGACGTAATGGAGAGTGCTGCGGGCAATGAGGGGAGTGCCGCATCGGGCCTCATGGGAGCCGGTATGGGACTCGGCATGGGCGTTGGCATGGGCGGTGCATTTGGAGCCGGCTTCTCCAACTTGGCCAACCAGACCATGGGCGCTGTTGCTCCCATGGTTGGAACGGCTTCCGCGTCCGCAGGTATGCAAAACGGTCCCGTATGTCCCAGTTGCGGAAACGTTAATCCGATGGGTGCTAAGTTCTGCCTGGAATGCGGACAAAAGTTCGAGCAGGGTGTTGCGTGTTTGGCGTGTGGGCATCTTAACCCGGTCGGTGCCAAGTTCTGCCTTGAGTGCGGGAACCGGTTGACCTCGCCAAGGTGCCCGAGCTGCGGAGCCGAGTTGCCCGAAGGGACCAAATTCTGCCCCGATTGTGGAACTAAGATCCAATAAGGAGAAACAAAGATGAACGGTTCTGTTAAACGTGTCATTTTAGGCGAGGCAATCGTCTTGGTGGCGTGGCTTGTAATTATGTTTGTCTGCCATAACGCGCTGATGAACCCTATCGTCTTTGCTATGTCGCTTGGCTTTGGGGTTTTGGCTTTTGCGGTGGCTTCGATTTCGGCTACCATGTCCGATAAGCAGTCCACGGTCAAAAGCACGACCGAAATCCATTATTTGCCGATTGCATTCAGCTGCGCCTATTTTGTTGTTGCCCTTCTTGCCAATACGTACTTTGCGTTTGTGGCGTATGGGTGGGGCGGCAGCACGATCCCGGTTGTCGCAAACGTTGCTCTTCTCGTTGTGCTTGTCCTTGTGCAGATGGGTCTTGGCTCCTATGCCCGCCGGGCAGACCAAAAGGTTGCCGCCGTCGCCGCAAAGACGGTTCAAGCGGCGCAGTTCGGATTGTGTGTGGGGCAGCTTCTTGCCGTAGCGGAGGACGCTCAGGTTAAAGCCGAACTCAAAGCGCTCAAGGATGACATCTCCTTTAGTTCCAACATGTCGCAGCCCCATGTTCAAGAGATCGAGCGACAGTTCTCCGCCGCGCTTGAGGCGGTCTCGAATTCCATGAGTGCCGATGAGCCGGCAGATGTTACGGTTGGCCTTGTCCATGATGCGCGCAATATCTGGAAAAAGCGCAATGCGGCGCTGACCGCTGTCAAATAAGGGCTCGTGCTGCTTTTTGCCAGGGCACTTTGATGGTTGAAGTGGGGGAAGCTATTGGAAATCAACGGAATAACTTGCGAGGGCTGCGGCAGCACCGATGTCGAATTTGACCCCGCAACTCGAAAGGTTCATTGCAACCAGTGCGGTCGCGAGATGTACTATTCGCGGGCGCGTCTGGGGGCCACGGGCAAAATCGCGTTTGCCAAGGACAATGCCATCAAGTTTTTTAAGGGCGGCAACTTCCCGGAGGCCCGCAAATTTGCCGCAGACGTGCTCAATATGATGCAAGACAACGCGGCGGCACAGTTTATGGTTGCGTACTGCGATGAGTTTTGCGAAGGTCTTTCGGGTTCGATGACGGTTTTCTTTAAAAGGGCCGAAGATATCCCTCTCGAATATGACGAAGTGCGTGACTTGATCGACTTGTTTGAGTCGACGCTCTACAACATGCGTGACTTTGAGATTCAGATGGTATCGCTCGTGGTCGCCAATATGCAGAGCATGGAGGATCGGTCTCGACTTGAGAACTTTATCGATGCTGTGTGCCCGTTCTGCATAGCACGGTATGCTTCGGAAGACTTTATGACTGCAGAGCGGGAGAGTTTCTATCAAGATATTGCCGCCAACTGCAATATACCCAAAACGTGTCTCGCACTACTCAAGGGCATTAGAGAGAACCCCGGGTCCCCCTATAAAACTGGTTCGTTTGCGTTACGAAGAAGGACTTCGTACTTTTTCGAACACTATGTGGAGCCAGTCGGGCGCATCGTCAATTCGATGAAGGCAAGCCAATACAAGCAGAAGTTTCTTGTGGCCTATCAGCAGGTGTCCGAGCAATACCGAAGCATGGCCTCTCAATAAAGCAGATGGCGGGCGCTTGCTCGCTTAAAGCTATTGGATGATCTAAACGGTACAAACTGAAAGGTGGTACAGATGAGTGATTCGGGATTAGATACTGCCCTTATCGAGCGCAGGATCGCCGCTATTGGAACTAAAGTTGACCAGATGACCACGAAGGTCGATAAGGTCGAATCCCAAATGGAGGAAGTGCGGAAGGACCTTAAAAAGCTCCGAAAGGACTTTCTCGAGATGATGCTCGAGCAGCGTCGTACCGCCGCACTTGAGCAGGCGACTACGGAGCTCGTGAGCGTCCGGCAGGAGATGGACAAGAAGTTCGGCAACTACTCGGTGGTTCGAAACACCATGGTCGGTATTCTCCAGGCAACCGATGCGGCGCTCGTGCGCAAGGCGACGATTTCGACGGTCTCCGAGGAGTTAATGATCTCTACCCCGGACTACTGGCTGGCACCTGTCCTGGTTGCCCTTGCGGCATGGATCAACAACAACCGAGATCTTGCAGAGCGCGCAATACGCGAGGCTGTCAAACGTGACAACGAGCACACGTCGCTTGCGATGGCTCTGATCTGCAGACGTAATAACCGCACGGCTACGTGCTACGAATGGCTAGCGCGCTACTTCTCGACGCAAAACGCCGCCCGCATCGATGCCGATGCGATGGTCTACATCGATGCCTATATCAACGGCATCTTCGGAACCGACGAAAAGCACCTGTGCGACGACTATATGGCGGGTTGGATCGAGCAGATCAGAAATCAGAGCCCTGAGTTCGAGAATGAGCAGTCAGAGTCATGGGCGGAGTACTTTACCGGCTACGAGGAGGATATGAGCTCGAGATATCCGGCGCTCAAGGTGGTGGTCAAGGAGTTTGACTACATCAATAAGTATCTCGGTAAAGTCGAGGCAATCGAGAGCATCTCCAATGACTTCGCCGACCTCAGAGCTTCTGATGTTGACGAGAGGACGCTTGCCGAGCAGGTTGACAGGCATTTGATGGAGCTCGTTAACTCCGATGACTCCAAGGAGCGAAATTTGCGCCGCCAGGAGGAGTATCTTCTTGCGGTCAAGGCATTTGGCGGAGACGTGGAGCGCGCCCGAGAGCTCGTCAATCGTCGCCGCGATGAGAAGCGTCAGCAGACGATGAACATCATCGACCAGATGACACGCTCGATGCGCGACCAGAGTGCGTCTGTGGATGTGCATAAGAAGAAGACTGCAATTCAGTTTTTGGGTTCCTATATCAACGGTGGTTTCAACCGGTATCGCAAGAGCGATATCCCCGAATTTCCGCAGGCGATCACCCTTGACTTCGACGGATGGACAAGCAGGGCGGTTACCGGCGATGAGGGCAATGCGCTGCGCGGCGATTATGTTCGCTATGTCGGTGAAGAGAAGAAAAAGGAGCTCGCTGAGCTTGATGTCAGGGTTGCGAAGGGCAACAAGAGCTACAAGATAGCGGCCGTTGTCCTCGCTGTTTTGGGAGTAGCTTTCTTTGCGTTTGTAAACCAGGTTATTGGCATTCTGCTACTTGCGGGGGCTGGCTATTGTCTAGTAAAGACGAGCCTCTCGGGCAAGCAGCGCACTGCGGAGGCAGAAGAGATTGAGGCCAAATACTCCAAACGCATCCAGGAAGGCTGTTCCGAGATCGATCTGGCGCTTAATCAGTGGAAGAGCGCGAAGGAAGCGGCGGCCGAGCGCAGCGACCTGCTTAAGCTCGATAAGGTTGCCTAGCCGATAGGATTGACTCGATAACCATGAATGGAGTGAAATAGATGACTGATGATGTGACTGATTTCGACCATAACGATGCTGCGATGCAGGACTTCGATGCATTGAGCGAGCTCGATAGTCTGTTTGAAGAGGACGAGCGACTGAAGCAAGCTGAGAACAATGTTTTGACTCAAAATCTCTCAGGCTTTGCAAACTGCTTTCCCGATTGGGATTTGCATCCGCCGGTAGCGTAGAAAAGCGCTTGAAACACAAGCTGCGATCATTTGGAAACATCGATGTTTCTGCGGGCTAGAAGCCATGGGGCTTTTGGCCCGCTGTCTTTCATATGCTGGTCGGCGGCATAGGGCATCAACCGTATTCTAGGTTCTTGGAAGCCAAGCCGACTTGCTTCGGATCGGGCGCTACACCAACTTTCTCGACACTACCAATCTGACAGGGCCTCGTCCGTGCTCGGGCGGGGCCCTTTTGTGTGACCTAAAAGGTTTGCTATACTGCTAGCACGTAGGAAGGAGCCGCTATGGGTACGGCAATGGTGCAGCTCAACACACGAATCGATCCTATGCTCAAGGCTGGTGGCGATGCGGTCCTGACTCGCAATGGATTGGGGCCGAGTGATGCCATTCGCGCGCTTTGGGCCTATCTTGTCGAGCATCAAGCGTTGCCGGGATTTATGCTGGCGGATAAGCGTGAGCTGCCCCGCGCGAAGAGCCTTGCCGAGCAGGGGTGTGGCCTAGCTTTTTCCTCGTTGGGGCTAAGCGCTTCGGATTTTGCGCCAGGTGGATCATCTGCGGAAGACTGGGATGCCGTACGAGATGATATGTATGACGCGATGATTGCCGACATCGAGGCGAATTGCCGATGATTGAGGCAAAGCATCTCTTGGTAGATACGAACGTTTGGCTCGATTATTACCTGCAAGAAGGGGCGTTCGACGAAGCGAAAAGATTGGTTGAACTGGCCGAGGCGGGAAAGATCGACCTTCTGTATGCGCCAACGACGGCAAAGGATGTGTTCTATATTTTGCCTCGTCGTCTGGCCCGGCGGAATGCGAATGGGACTAACGTGTCGTTTGCCTCGGCGTCATGGGCCTGCATCGAGCATATGATGCAGGTGGCGACGGCCTCTCCGCTTTCGTTGGCAGAGTGCGAAATGGCGCGCATGCTTGGCAAGCGCATGCCGGATCTTGAAGACAACCTCATCATCGCTTCGGGCGAGACGGCAGATGTCGACTATGTGGTCACGAGCGACCGGCGCATGCTGGAGGCGATGCCCGAAGTTTGCCTGACGCCTGCCCGCGCTCTCGAGATGATTGGGATCCTCGACTAACCTTGCCTGCCTCGTTTCGCTATCATATGGGGCATTGTGAACCTCATGCAACTTTGGAGGACGGTATGGCGGATAACGCCGAGATGCTATTCTCGCCTGAGCTGGTGTTTTTTGATTGGGAGTGTGCGACGCCGGATGAGGTGTTTGCGCAGCTTGAGGGCGAGCTTGCCCCGCGCGGCTACATTGCGCCCGGTTGGCTCGACGCCGTCCGCACGCGCGAGGATGCCTATCCCACGGGCCTTGCCATGCCGGCGGCCAACATTGCCATCCCACATACCGATCCGGGATTTGTGGCCAAGCCCTATATCGCGGTGGTAAAGCCCGCCGCACCTGTGACGTTCAACGCGATGGCGGGCATGGGCGCCCCCGTGCCGGCGCAGATCATCATCAATCTGGGTATTGCCGAGCCGGGCGGCCAGGTCGAGGCTCTGCAGGCGCTCATGAATATCTTTATGGACGCCGGCGCCGCGGCCGACGTGCTCGGCCAAACCACGCCGCAGGGCATGGTCGACGCCATCCGTCGCCACTTCTAAAGTCGGCACTGGGGGCTGTCCCTAGCTGCCGGCAGAGACGATATGAGCAGGACATAAAAACATTGAGAGCCCCTGCTGCAT
>CABUDJ010000083.1 GCA_902490325.1 uncultured Collinsella sp.
GACTTGCAGCGACGGACCTCAGGACACTCTTACACCACGTCTGCGCGCGCGACCCGAATAGAGGCCGCAAAGAGGTCGTTTGAGGCGGTTTTGGCTGTTACTAAAAAGATAACAGTACTCATATTTGCTCTTTTTTGCCCACGGGGTCTGGAAAACGCCGTCAATGAGGTCTCAGGGAAGGCGCTTCGAGGGCTGCAAAACAAAAACGGGGGCGCAGGTTGTCCTGCGCCCCCGTTCTCGGGCGTTATTCGTTCTCTGCGGCCGTATCTACGCCGCCTCGTCGAACTGCGAGTTGTACAGGTCGGCGTAGAAGCCGCCCTGGGCGAGCAACTCGTCGTGTGTGCCCTTCTCGACGATGTCGCCGTCGCGGATCACCAAGATCACGTCGGCGTTGCGAATCGTGGACAGGCGATGTGCGATAACAAAGCTGGTGCGGCCTTGCATCAGCGCATCCATGGCACGCTGAATAAGCTCCTCGGTACGAGTGTCAACGTTGGAGGTCGCCTCGTCCAGAATCAGCGCCGGGCGGTCGGCCAAAATGGCACGGGCGATGGTCACGAGCTGGCGCTGACCCTGCGACAGGTTGGTGCCCTCCTCGTTGATCATAAAGTCGTAACCGCCGGCGAGCGTATGAATAAAGTGGTCGCAGCGTGCGGCGCGTGCGGCGGCCTCGACTTCGGCATCGCTTGCATCGGGGCGTCCGTAGCGGATGTTTTCGCGGATGGTGCCGTTAAACAGCCAAGTATCCTGCAACACCATGGCAAACTCGCCGCGAAGTGCCGCGCGGTCCCAATCGCGCACGTCGACACCCTCGACGCGCAGCGAACCGCCGTCCACATCGTAGAAGCGCTGCAGCAGCTTGATGAGCGTGGTCTTGCCAGCGCCGGTGGGACCGACGATGGCGATGGTCTGGCCGGGCTGCGCCTCGCAGCTAAAGTCGTGGATGATGGTCTTGTCGGGCGTATAGCCAAACTTGACATGGTCGAACTCCACGTGACCGGGGCGCTTCTCGGGGATCTGCGCGTCGGTCTTTTGCTCCTCCTCGGGCGCGGCCAGGAACTCAAAGACGCGCTCGGTGGCAGCGGCCATCGACTGCATCGTGTTGCTCACGTTGCCCAGCTGCTGCACGGGTTGCGTAAAGTTGCGAACGTACTGGATAAAGCTCTGGATATCGCCGGGCGTGGCATTGCCGGTCAGCGCGAGCTGTGCGCCCACCACGACGACGCCCACGTAGCCCATGTTGCCCACCAGGCTCATAAGCGGCATCATCAGGCCCGACAGGAACTGCGAGCGCCAGCCACTAATAAAGAGACGGTCGTTTTGACGGTCGAACTCTTCGATCGAGGCCTCGGCGCGGTCGAACACCTGAATGACGTTCTGGCCGGCAAAGTCCTCCTCGATAATGCCGTTGACGGCGCCCAGGACCTGCTGCTGCTCGCGGAAGTACGGCTGCGAGAAGTGAATCATCACCATCAAGATAATCGCGGCGGCCGGCAGCGTGAGCACGGTGACGCCGGTGAGCGGCAGGCTGATCGACAACATCATGACGAGCACGCCGATAATCTGCGTGACGGACGTAATAAGCTGCGTCACGCTCTGGTTGAGCGACTGGCCGAGTGTATCGACGTCGTTGGTGATGCGGCTGAGCACATCGCCCTTGCTGTGACCGTTGAAGTAGCTCATCGGCACGACGGCAATCTTGGCTGCGATCTCCTTGCGCATGCGGTAGCAGATCTTTTGCGTGACGCCGGTCATGAGCCAGCCCTGGATGAGGCTGCAGGCAGAGCTTGCCAGATACAGGCAGAGCAAAAAGCCGAGCGTCTTGGCGATCCAGTTAAAGTCGACATCGCCGGTGCCGTTGACCTTGGCAACCAGGCCCTCAAACAGCTTAGTCGTAACCTGGCCGAGCACCTTGGGCCCTACAATGTTAAAGATGACCGAGCACACGGCAAAGGCGACGGCGGCAAACACGGCAATCTTGTGCTGGCCGATATAGCCGAGCAGCTGCCTCATGGTGCCTTTAAAGTCCTTGGCCTTTTCGCCGCGACGCATGCCGCCCATGCGGCCCATGGGTCCACGCTGACGGGTGGGCTTGGGAATTTGGGTCTTGGTCTCGTCTGCCATTAGCGCTCGCCTCCTTCCGTAACGGCTGCAATTTCTTCTTGGGTAAGCCCCAGCTCCTCGGCGGAAAGCTGCGACTGTGCGATTTCCAGGTACGCCGGGCAGCTGCGCAGTAGCTCCTCGTGCGTGCCGGTGCCCACTACGTGACCGTCGTCGAGTACAATGATCTGGTCGGCGTGCATGATGGTCGCGATGCGTTGTGCCACGACCACGAGCGCGGCGTCGGTGACGTTTTTGGCCAGCTCCTCGCGCAGGCGCGCGTCGGTCTTGTAGTCGAGGGCGCTAAACGAGTCATCGAACACCACGACCTCGGGCTTTTTGGCCAGGGCGCGGGCGATGGCCAGGCGCTGGCGCTGACCGCCCGAGACATTGGAGCCGCCCTGGCTGATGGGGGAGTCGTAGCCGCCCTCGCGCTCGGCGATAAAGTCCTCCGCCTGGGCGACGCGTGCTGCCTGGCGCATGTCCTCGTCGCTTACCATGTCGCCAGCAAACTTAAGGTTGCTCTCGACGGTGCCCGAGAACAGGCGTCCCTGCTGCGGGATATAGCCAATGCGGCGGCGTAGCTCGGAAAGGGTCATATCGCGCACATCGATGCCGTCGAGCGAAATGCTGCCGCCCGTGACGTCGTACAGGCGCGGAATCAACTGCACGAGCGTGGACTTGCCCGAGCCCGTGGAGCCAATAATGCCGAGCATCTGACCGGCATGTGTGGTGAAGTTCACGCCGCTGATGACGTCGGCGCGGGCATCGGGATACTGGAAGCTTACGTCGCGGAAGGTGAGCTCACCGCGCGGCGCGCTGGCAGCAGGCAGTTTGGGCGAGGCAGGGTCGTTGATGCTCGTGGGGCAAGTGATGACCTCTTCCACGCGCTCGGCTGCGACCTCGGCGCGGGGCAGGATGACCGAAACCATGGTGAGGATCATAAACGCCATGACGATTTGCATGGTGTAGGAGATGAACGCCATCATGTTGCCGACCTGCATCACGCCGTCGGACACGCCCTGCGCGCCAAACCAGACGATGAGCACGGTGATGCAGTTCATGACCAGCATCATGAGCGGCATCATAAAGCTCATGGCGCGGTTGGTGTAGAGCTGCGTGGTCATCAGGTCGAGCGAAGCCTTGTCAAAACGCTCGAGCTCATGCTCCTCGCGGTTGAACGAGCGGATGGGCATAAGGCCGTCGAGCAGCTCACGGGCGGTAAGGTTCACGCGGTCAACAAAGCTCTGCATCTTTTTGAACTTGGGCATGGTGAGGCCCATGAGCACGCCGACGACAGCCGAAACCGCGATGATGGCCACAGCGATGGTCCACTCCAGGCCGGTGTGGTTGGCCAGGACGCGCATGACGGCGACGATGCCCATGACGGGAGCCATCAGGCACATGCGGATAAACAGGGTTGCGGCCATCTGAATCTGCTGAATGTCGTTGGTGCAGCGGGTGATGAGCGAGGCCTGGCTAAACTTGCCCACCTCGGCCGGCGAGAAGTGCATAACCTTGTTGAAGGTCTCGCGGCGCAGGTCGCGTGCGATGGAACAGGCGGTGCGCGAGGCCACGGCGCCGGTCAGGATTGTGGCGACGAGCGAGATCAGGCACAGGCCAAACATCGTGGTCGCCATGCGGCCCAGGTAGGCGTTCTGCACGTCGGCGGGGTCGATGCCCTGCGCCTTGTACTCGTCCTGCACATAGCTCACGGCGCGTTGGGTCACGATGGAGCCCGACATGGAGCCCATTTTGTCCGCCATATCGTTGGCGCCCTCGACGAGCTTGCCCTGATCGATAAGACCGCCTTCAACGCCTAGGCGCAGGCTCTTCATGGTGATCTTACCGCCATCGGCATCAATCTGCTTTTGCATGTTCTGCGCCGCTGCGGCCTTCTGCTGCATCTCGGCGAGCTGCTCGGGCGTCATCGCCGCCATCTGCTCGGGGGTGGGCATGGCCTGAGCGGCGCCGCCATTGCTTGCCTCGGTGGATGCGCCGGTCATGTCGCCCATGGAGTCAGCGTCGATGCCCTGGTTGAACGAAAGGACGACAGTTTCGGGCAGACTCATGATGTCGGCAATCTTGCCGCCGTCGCCGCGCTCCTCCTCGGTGCCCTTGTACGTTCGAATGCCGTTATTGTCCGCATTGCTAAACACGGCCTCCACAGTTTTGGCGTCCTTGGCGCTCATAAAGAGTTCGAGGTCGTCGAGCGATTCGGCGCGAATGGTGTCGGGCACGGG
Source organism: uncultured Collinsella sp. (assembly GCA_902490325.1). Lineage (GTDB taxonomy): Bacteria > Actinomycetota > Coriobacteriia > Coriobacteriales > Coriobacteriaceae > Collinsella. The sequence continues at coordinate 4,344 of CABUDJ010000083.1, forward strand.
CGAGGCGATACCGCCTTGCTGCACGCCCACGTCGACGATATCGCTCATATAGGTAGGCAGTGCCAGGTCGGCGTTGCAGCTGATTACGATGAGTACGATAGCTGTGAACAGTGCCAGGATATGCTTTTTAAAGAGCTTGAGAATCCTCACTCGGCATCTCTCCTTTCTTGATTGTGGTCGATAATTTCGTTGGCACGTCTAAGAAGGCGTACCATCTCTTGGGTATCTGTTTCGCCGAGCTGCTCGAGGAAAGCCGCGGTGCGGTCCTCGAATTCCCGACGTTTAATTTCGAGATCCTGGAATCCCTTGTCGGTCACTATGACGTGTACGCGACGACGGTCGGTCTTTGAGTGCTCACGCTCAACCCAGCCTTTGGCTTCGAGAGCGCGTAGGATATTGGCAATGCGGGCATTCGAGACCCAGGCGCGATCAGCGAGCTCGCTCGGCGTGAGCGAACCGCCAGCGAGCATAAGGGCGCGCATGACAGCCATCTCGCCGCTGAGAGCTTTGTCCACAAAGCGCGAAACGCGCTGGTGAATGCCGCCAAACTCGGTAAGGAGCTGACGCCCAAGCTCATGGAAATCGGTATCTTCCACCGAAAACCCCTAACACTAGAAACTATTTTCGGTGAAAGATGATACCCCTGCACGCGCGCCCTATACGGTAGATTTTGGGACATGCCTAGAAAACTACCTTTAGGCGACCTCCGTACACCGTCGGTGCCAGTAAAGTTTGGGGCAGATCGTTAGGCATGTCCCAAAGCCTACTCAGAGGCACTTTACCCTGCTAAAGCTGGCATAACAGCTAGAGTGAACGTCGTACAAAGGCAAGGAAAAATACCAAACAAATCGGTGAACGGTAGTTGTTCGCGCTCGCATTTCCTGCGGATTTGTTAAAAACGCCCTAATGCTATAAAAAAAGAAACATATAACAGCCCTGATGAAGGGGGTAGCTATGTTATCCTTCTCAAACGGGTGAAATCTTGGGTTTTGGGTTGCAGTTCCAAGGTGGACAAACGTTTTTCCCTGTACCAACGTGTGGTGAAGAACGGAAGAAGCCGGTAGTGCAAGCCGATAATTCAAGAATTCAATAAGCAGCGGTGTGAGAGAGCGCCGCATTACACGTAACTAGGAGCGTGGTTACACAATGCAGGAGGCATGGGAAGGCTTCAAGGAAGGCATCTGGACGGGAGAGGTTGACGTCCGAGACTTCATCCAGAAGAACTACACCCCCTACGAGGGCGACGAGTCGTTCCTCGCCGGCCCGACCGAGCGTACCAAGGAGCTGTGGGGCGAGGTTCTCGACCTGCTGCTCAAGGAGCGCGAGCAGGGCGGCGTCCTCGATATGGACACCAAGACCGTCACGGGTATCGTGAGCCACCCCGCTGGCTACATCGATAACGCCCACCGCGAGAAGGAGACCATCGTCGGCCTCCAGACCGACAAGCCGCTCAAGCGCGCGCTGCACGTCAACGGCGGTATCCGCATCGCTTGCCAGGCTGCCAGCCAGCACGGCTATAAGGTCGACGAGAACGTTGTCGAGCGCTACACCTTCGAGCGCAAGACCCACAACGCCGGCGTCTTCGATGTCTACACCCCCGAGATGCGTGCTTGCCGTTCGGCCCACATCATCACCGGTCTGCCCGATGGCTATGGCCGCGGCCGCATCATCGGCGACTACCGTCGTGTTGCCCTGTACGGCGTCGACTACCTGATCAAGGACAAGGAGGCCCAGAAGGCTTCCACCCCGACGGTCATGACCGCCGACAACATCCGCGATCGTGAGGAGCTGCAGGAGCAGATTCGCGCCCTCGGCGAGCTCAAGATGATGGCCGAGACCTATGGTTTCGATATTTCCAACCCTGCTACCAACACGCAGGAGGCCATCCAGTGGATGTACTTCGCCTACCTCGCTGCCGTCAAGGAGCAGAACGGCGCTGCCATGTCCATCGGCCGTACCTCTACGTTCATCGACATCTACGCTGAGCGCGACCTTGCCAACGGTACCTTCACCGAGGAGCAGATCCAGGAGTTCGTGGATCACTTCATCATGAAGCTCCGCATGGTCAAGTTCGCCCGTACCCCCGAGTACCAGGCCCTGTTCACCGGCGACCCGCAGTGGGTCACCGAGTCCATCGGCGGCATGGGTGTTGACGGCCGTACGCTCGTTACCAAGATGAGCTACCGCTACCTGCACACGCTCGAGAACATGGGTACCAGCCCCGAGCCCAACATGACCGTTCTGTGGTCGACCCGTCTGCCCGAGAACTTCAAGAAGTTCTGCGCCAAGACTTCTGTCGCCAGCTCCTCGATCCAGTACGAGAACGACGACCTCATGCGCGTTTACCACGGCGACGACTACGGCATCGCCTGCTGCGTGTCCTCCATGCGCATCGGCAAGGAGATGCAGTTCTTCGGCGCCCGTGCCAACCTGGCCAAGTGCCTGCTCTACGCGCTCAACGGCGGTGTTGACGAGGTCTCCAAGAAGCAGGTCGGCCCCAAGTATCGCGCCGTCGAGGGCGATACGCTCGATTACGACGACGTTGTGGCCAAGTACAACGACATGATGAAGTGGCTCGCTGGCGTGTACGTCAACTCGCTGAACATCATTCACTACATGCACGACAAGTATTGCTACGAGCGCATCCAGATGGCTCTGCACGACAAGCACGTGCACCGCTGGTTCGCTACGGGCATCGCTGGCCTTTCCGTCGTGGCTGACTCCCTGTCCGCCATCAAGTACGCCAAGGTCCACCCCGTCCGTGACGAGAACGGCATCATCGTCGACTTCGAGACCGAGGGCGAGTTCCCCAAGTACGGTAACGACGACGACCGCGTCGACCAGATCGCTCACGACGTTGTGCACCAGTTCATGGAGTACATCCGCATGAACGACACCTACCGCAACTCCGTGCCCACGACCTCGGTTCTGACCATTACCTCCAACGTCGTGTACGGTAAGAAGACCGGTTCCACGCCTGACGGCCGCAAGGCTGGCCAGCCGTTCGCCCCGGGAATGTGTCTCCTTCGATCGATAGGCGCCG
>CABUDJ010000084.1 GCA_902490325.1 uncultured Collinsella sp.
CGGGAAGTGGAAGACGCACTCTTACGGGAGTTCGCGCGCTAGGCGCTCGCCGCGCCTAGGGCCCTTCAATCAGTTGCGGTGAAATAGTGTCTGTTTTTGCTGCTAGATAGCATATTTAGTCCCTAATTCACCGCAACTTGTTGGTGGTGGCTTACTGGTAGCGTAGGCACTCCACCGGGTCGAGCTTTGCCGCGCGTCGAGCGGGATAGAAGCCAAAGATTACGCCGATGCCGACCGATACGGCGAACGCGATCAACACTGTCGTAATGGAGAAGCTTGGCGTGATCGTCCCGGTAGCTCCAAACTCGCTCATGATACCCGAGCTTGCGGCAAAGAACGTGAGTCCCCATGCCAGCAGATAGCCAATCAGGACACCCAATAGTCCGCCGGTGACGCACAGCGCCGAGGACTCGGCCAAAAACTGCGCGGTGATATCGCGACGACTGGCGCCCAGAGCACGGCGGATGCCGATCTCGCGGATGCGTTCAGATACGTTGGTGAGCATCATATTCATAATGCCGATACCGCCGACAAGCAGCGAGATGCTGGCGACAGCACCCATGATGAGCGAGAATGCGCCCATAAAGGAGTTGAGTGCATCGATAGCGCTTTTCATGGAGGTTGCCGATACACTGTCGTACTCGTCCTCCTCCTCGATGCCCTTCATCGCGCGCACCTTGGACTCGATGGTTTTGCAGAGCTCATCCATGTCCGTGCCCTCGGCGGCAAGTGCCGTCACGCTGGGGAATGAAGGATTCTCGTCGCCAAACAGTCCGGAGATAGTTTCGCGTGGCATATACAGCGTGAGCGAGCCCATGGAGTCGCTGCCGCCATCAATCACGCCTACAATCTGCACCTCGCCGTTGGACACCTTGATGGTTTTCCCCAGCGCATCCTGTTCGTTGCCGTAAAGCTGATCGGCGCCGTTGCGGCTGATGAGCGCCACGCGCGAGCCTGATTGGGACTCGGCCTGGGAATAGGTGCGCCCCGCAACGAGCTTGCTGGCCCCCACGGCGTCGAGCATGTCGCTATCGACACCCTGTGCCATGACGGTATAGCTTTTATCGCCGGTCTTATACTCGGTATACGCGCTGTCGACAATGCCGATCTGCTCTATCTGCGGCACCAGTTTTTGAAGCTTCTCGATGTCCGACTCGGTGAGTTCTTGCGACGAATAGATTTGCACCATGCGTGCCGCATTGAGGCCCAGACTGTTGACCAGGCTGTTTTGGATGCCGCCGATGAGCGACGTCATGGCGATAACCGAGGCGATGCCGATGACAATGCCCAGGATGGTGAGCAGGCTGCGCCCCTTGTTGGCTTCGAGCGAGTGAAGGGCTTCCTGGATGAGATCGCGGGCGCTCATGCCACCACTCCTTTCGGCGGGTTGGCGGAGGCGGAAATCATGGGCAGGTTATCTACAGCGCTGCGTAGGGTCCGCGGTGCATGTGGAATATACGCGCCATCGTGAATGCGACCGTCGCGGATGGTCACGGCACGGTCGGCCTCGGCGGCGATGCCGGGGTCGTGTGTGATAAGCACGATGGTTTTGCCGCGCTTCTGGAGCTTATGGAAGGTCTCCATCACAAGCGCTCCGGTAGCGGAGTCCAGGTTTCCCGTCGGCTCATCGGCCAGGATGATGGGCGGGTCATTGACGAGGGCGCGCGCGATTGCGACGCGCTGCATCTGGCCGCCCGAGAGCTCGGATATGCGGTGGTCCCAGTGGTCGACGGGCAGCGTGACAGCCTGCAGCGCGTGAACGGCGCGCATTTCGCGCTGGCTACGGGGCACATTGGTGTAGGCCAGCGGCAGCATGACGTTTTCGATAACCGACAGGCGCGGCAGCAGGTTGAAGCTCTGAAAGACAAAGCCAATGCTCAGGGCGCGGACTTCGGTGAGCTCGTCATCATCGAGCTCGGCCACGTTGAGCCCTTGCAGGTAATAGTCGCCCGCCGTCGGTTTGTCCAGGCAGCCCAGGATGTTCATGAGCGTTGACTTGCCCGAGCCCGAAGGGCCGGTAATGGCGACGAACTCGCCGGGTTCTACCGCCAGGCTCACGTTGTGCAGGATGTGGGCGCAACCCGCCTCGCTCTCAAAAATGCGGTGCACGTTGCGGATGTCGATAACGGGACGCATTACATGCCCTCGTCGTCAGACATGCTGCCCGAATCCGTGCTGTAGCCGCCTTCAGCCGTTGCGTCCGCTCCGGTGTCCATGACGAGGGTGTCGCCATCGCGCAGCTTGGTAACCGGCACGTTGGGGTTGATCTCGTTGCCCTGGTCGTCGCGCTTTACCTGTGTCTTGCCGACTACGGCTTCGTTGTCGTTTTGCGTCACGACGGTCACCTTCACGCGACGGGTATGCTTGCCCTCGTCATCGGTTGCCACGTTGACGTAATAGTGTTCGCCGTCTTCGGTCATGAGCGCCATCGTCGGCACCATCACCACGTCGTCGAGCTGCTCGGTCACCACCGATACCTCGGCCGTCATGCCCGGCTTCAGGCGCGCGTCGGGCGCCTCTATGAGAATGTCGACGTTAAAGGTTACGCTGCCGCCGCCACCGTTGGCGGCGTCGGAGTTTGCCACCGAGGCGATGGCCGTGACCGTTCCCTGGCTTACGATATCGGGAAACGCGGGATACGTGACGTTGGCACTCTGCCCAACGGCGATCTTGGCGATGTCCTTTTCTCCCACCTGTACGGTCACCTTCATCTTGGATAGGTCGGCGATCTGCATGCACTGCTTGCCGCCGCTCGTATCGCTTTCGCCCATGATCATGCCGCCTGTTACCGTGGCTCCCACCTTGGCGTTGAGCTCCACGATACTGCCCGAGCTCGGGGCCGTGACCGTACGACTGGCCGCCTTGGCGTTCGCCTGATCGAGGTTTGCCTGGGCCGATGCGAGGCTGCGCTGCGCGGCCGATACGGCGTTCGTGTCCGCCGATGCGGCGGAGACGCCAGCCGCTGCGGAAGCTCCATCGACGTCCGTCGTTGGGGTGGCCTGAGCGGCAGCTGCGGCTTTCTTCGCATTAGCGAGGTCTTCTTGAGCGGCAGCAACTGCACGCTGCGCCTCGGCAACGTTGCGATCGAGCTCGTCGTTTTTAATGGTCATAAGCACGTCGCCCTCGTTGACGGATTGGCCCGCCTGCACGTTGATCGAATCGACCGTACCGTCGACAGAAGGGGAGACCACTGAGGACGAAATGGGTTTGAGCTGGCCTTTCGCCTCGACCGTTGTGGTAAACGTGCCCTCGGTCACCATGTCGGTCACCGGCCCGTTGTTGCCTGCGGGCCGTGCGTTGATGGCTAAGGTCACGACAACGGCGATGAGCACAATGGCGGCCACGACGCCGGCCGCAATGCCGCGTCGGATGAGCTTTTTGCGTCGACGTTCGGCACGTTTTGCCTTGAGCTTGGCATATGCCTCTTCATCGGAAATCTCGGTCGCATCGTTCGCGCGTCCGCTCTGCTTATCGGCATGTACGTTTGTAATCAGAGGAATCGTTTCGGTGACATCTTCGAGCGTGTGCTCGGTATCATCCGGGCCCGGGGTGGTCGTGGGGACATTCGGCATAGCGTCTCCTTTATAGAAAGTACCTCGATAAGTATATGCGCCCACCGGTTGGGGTGGGCGCATAGAACGGTTTCTTTCGGAACTGTTAGATTGGTCGCAGCGGTTCCACGTTGTAGGAATGCGCGCGTTGCACTACGAGTGGACAACCACGCATAGGCCGACTTTGATGCAGTCGTGAAGTGCCTTGGCGTCTGCCAGGCGCAGGTTGATGCAGCCGTGGCTGCCGCACCATTTGTACGACTCGGCGTTATCGAAGCTCTTGTCGTTTTGCCAGGTGGCATCATGGAAGCCGATCATGTTGCCCTCAAACGGCATCCAGTAGCTCACCGGACTCTCGTATTTGGGCTTGCCGGTCTCGGGGTCCTTGGCTCCCATCAGGGTGCTGCCGCCGTCGTTGCTGTTGATCTGCCAGACGCCCTCGGGCGTGGCGTCCTCGCCCGGCTTGCCCGAGATAAAGTTGGCCTCCCAAACGATATTTCCGCTCTCGTCATAGTAGCGCGCGTGCTGTTCGGACAAGTCGACGTCGATATACGCCTTCCAGTCGGGCTCTCCCTTTGCGGTAAAGGTGTCGGCCTTCTGGGAGTACTTGATCTCGATTTCGCCGGTCTGCTTGTTGTTAATGGCGTCCTCGACCTGCTTGGCGAGCGAGCTGCTGTCGATGGACCAACCAAAGTCGCCGCCTTCGACGGCGCACTGCTTGCCATCGGCGCGCGTCCACCAGCGAGTGGAGCCCACGGTATTAAAGCCGTTGGCGAGTTCGGCTGCCCAGTTGCTGATCTGCGACGTATCGAGCGTTGGGTTGGCGGGATCGGCAAAGCTGATCCACTGCAATACGGAGCTGCCATCAACCTTGCCGGCATCCTCGCCGTTGAGCTTGAGGGTCACGTTGACGCCCAGGAAGTTGTTGGCGGCATCGCATGCGGCCTGAATCTGATCATCGGTCAGCGTTCCATTGAGCGGCTCATAGGCATCGTTGCCGAGCTTGGAAAGATCTACGGACTCGGCCAGCGAGGCAAGCTCGAGCTCGGCATACTTAATGACATGCTCGCGGTTGATTTTCTCGTTGGAGCGCGCCTTCTCGACGGTAAACTTGCCGGCCTGCTCGTCATAGGAGCTATTGGCCTCGAACGTGCCCGAACGGCCCTCGTTAAACTCGTCGATAGCGGCGCCCAGGTCCTCCTCAAACTTCTTTTGGTCAAAGGCGTCGGAGAGCATGGACAGGTCGACGTCTTGATCAAGATCGACTTCGTTGGAGGTAGCGGTTGTTTTGGTCTTGCCGCTTAAGGATTCCACAAGGCGGACCGGCCAAATAAAGGCTTCGTTGTGGCTGATGATTTCTTTTGCGGCAGCTTCGCCGTCGACGATGGGCTCATCGGACTCGGGCTGATAGGTCCAGCTAAAGTCATCGCCTGTCACGGTGAGCTTATAGTGCTTCCATGCCGAGTTGACCTTGGTGGCGGCAGACGAAGCGTTGGAGAAGGAGACGTCGACGCCGGCAATGGTGGTGTTGGGGTAGGCTACCTGCGAAAACGCTACGACGCCTACGATATAGACAATGACGATTAGACCCAGGATGACAAAGAGCGTCGTCTTTTTGCCCGACTTATTGTTCTCGGCGGGTTTGCGCGCGGGGCCGCGATCGCCTCGAGCGTGCGTGGGGGGCTGCTTGGGCGCATTGCCATTTGCCTGGCGCTGCTGACGTTGTTGACGCTGCTGTCGCTGTTGGTTCGGGCGTTGGGAAGCGTTTGCCGCACCACGCTGCTGACCGTGGCTCGGCGCGATAGGACGCGGCGACTGAACGCCGCCGGTGTGCCTGCTCGGCTGCTGCGGATCGGGAATCAGTTGAGTTCGATCGTTTTGCGACATCGTATGCATATCCTTCGATTTTCGCCTTGCGGTTCATCGTGTTTTTACTGGGCTTGCATTATAGCGATTGCCCTGCTGTTTGTGGCACGGAAACGGTGGCATTCAAAAGAGGTGGGACATTTGTCCCACCTTTGAGTCGTTCTTTGCCGCTATCCGCACACACCGCATTTTGCACAGGCCGAAAGTGCGGCCGGAGCCTGCGCGATGCCGCCCTTTGCCGTCTCGCGCAGCGTGGCCGGCAACGCGTGGCCCACTGAGAGCATGACATGTGCCATCTGGTCAAACGGCACCAGGCTCTTAATGCCTGCGAGGGCGAGTTGTGCCGAGCTAAAGGCCGCTGCCACGCCGATGGCGTTGCGGTTTTGGCAGGGCACCTCCACGAGGCCACCGACGGGGTCACAAACGAGGCCCAGCAGGTTACTCAGCGCGATGGAACTGGCGTCAAGCGCCTGCTCGGGCGTGCCGCCGAGCATCTGCACCAGCGCGGCGGCTGCCATGGCGGCGGCGCTTCCGACCTCGGCTTGGCAGCCGCCCTCGGCGCCGGCAACGCAGGCGCTTGTGGTGAGGTTGAGGCCGATGGCGGCTGCGCAGTAGAGCGCGTCCATGACTTGCTCGTCGTCGAGCTGAAGGTGATCGGCGAGCGCCAGCACGCAGCCGGGCACGACACCCGCGGATCCTGCCGTCGGAGCTGCGACGATCACGCCCATGGTGGCGGAGCGCTCGAGCACGGCCATGGCGCGGGCCACGGCTTCGGTCTGGACGGGGCCCATCAGGCTTTCACTCAAATCGTTGCAGCGGGTTGCTTCGACGAGCTTGGCCTCGCCGCCGATAAGCCCGCCGAGCGAGCGCTGCGGATTGGCGATGGGGGCCGTTGTCTCCTCGCGCATGACGTCGAGCACGCGGCGCATGGCGGCGACGGCGTGGGCCTCGCCGGTCAGACGTGCCTCGCGAACGGCCATGACGGCACCGATGCTGAGTCCCAGTTCCTCGCACGCATCGAGCAGCTGCTCGCCGTCGTCGAAGATCTCCTTAGCCGAGACGCCGGGGGAGAGCGACGAGGCAGAACCGGGGAGCTCGATAAAGGTCGCGTAATCGACATTGTCGAGCTTGCGGAGCATGGGGACGACGGTGTCGTCGGGCGCGCCGTCGGTCTCAAAGACGGAGTAGGCCTGGCCGCCCACTTCGGTGCGGTAGGTGCGGCAGAAGGCGATGTTCACGTGTGCGTAGGCGAGCAGGTTGGTGAGCGCGGCGAGTACACCGGGGACGTCCTTGTGCGCCACGAAGAGCGTGGAGTACATGCCCGAGATGTCGACGCCGACGCCGTTAATGCGGCTGATGCGCATCTTGCCGCCGCCCAGGCTCTCGCCGCGGACCTGTGCCGTGGCGCCCGTGTCGTCGACCATGTCGATGTCGACGGTATTGGGGTGGATGGAGGCGTCGTCGCCCTTGATGTCAAAGTGATATTCTAGGCCCTGCTCGCGCGCGAGGTCGAAGGCCTGCTTGATGTTCTCGTCATCGGTGTCGAGGCCCAGGATGCCCGCGACGAGCGCACGGTCGGTGCCGTGGCCGCGGTAGGTGTGGGCGAAGGAGTTCCACAGGCCAAAGGTGACTTTGGTGATGCGGCCTTCCAGCAGGCTGGCGGCAACTTGGGCGCACCGCAGGGCGCCGGCGGTGTGCGATGAGCTGGGGCCGACCATGACGGGGCCCAAGATTTCGAATGCCGAGGTCGTAGCTAGTGTTTGCGGCTTGCCTGCCATGGGTGCTCCTGTTCTATCCCGTCGTTCCGAGGGGCGGGGCATACTTGTCCCGTCGTTCCGAGGGCTTTGGTATTTGGTCGCCTGCTCTACAGTCCTGGCTCGCACGGAGGCCACATTAAG
>CABUDJ010000085.1 GCA_902490325.1 uncultured Collinsella sp.
GGCTGCGACCCGCGCCGGCACCGGCATTACCCGCAGCCCCGGCAAAGCCCGAGCCCCAATCGCTGCCCCAGGCGCCGTTGCCGCTAAAGATGCTGTCGAAGATGTCGCCCCAGCCGCTGGCGCCCGCACCGGCACCGTAGCCGCCGCCATACGCGCCGCCCGCGCCCGGCATGCCGCCAAACATGAGCATCTGGTCGTACTCTTTGCGCTTCTTCTCGTCCGAAAGCGTCTCGTAGGCCTCGCTGATCTCCTTAAACTTGGCCTCGTCGCCGCCGGCATCGGGGTGATATTTTTGCGCGAGCTTGCGAAACGCGCTCTTGATCTCTTTGTCGGAGGCGCTCTTGGATACGCCCAGGATGTCATAGAAGGTTTTGCCTGCAGCCATCGTAGCTCCTCTCCTGTTATATCCGCCGCCCCTGCGGACGGCGGCTCATACTGTCATATGGCACTAGGCCAGAAAGGGCCCCGGGTGTTGCCCCGGGGCCCTTCTCAATTACTCCTCGGTGCTCTCGGCCGTATCGGCCGTAGCATCCTCGGGCGCCGCTTCGGGCTCCGGTGCGGGGCGCTTCTCGCCACCGTAGGTCACCGTCACCATCGCGGAACGCAGGATGCGATCCGCCATGCGGTAGCCCTTCTGGTACACATCGTTGACGGTCTCGTCATACTGCGATGCGTCCTCGACGCGACCCACAGCCTGGTGCTCGAGCGGATCGAACGCCTCGCCCTTGGGGTCGATGGGCTCAACGCCCTCGTGCGCAAACACGTCGAGCAGCTTGGCATGTACCGCGTCAACGCCATCGACGAACTGCTTAAAGTCGTCGGAAAGCTCCTGGCTGCGGGCATGGTCGATCGCGCGCTCGATATCGTCGATCACCGGCAACAGCGCGGTGACAAGCTTCTCGGTCGCGCGCTCGCGCTCGGCGATGCGCTCGTTGGCGGTGCGGCGACGGAAGTTCTCCCAGTCGGCCTGCAGACGAGCGGTGCGCTCGGTAGCGTCCTTCGCCTTGTCCTCGGCGGCCTTCTGAGCCTCTGCCGCAGCATCGAGCTCATTGCGCACGTCGGCAAGCTCCTTTTGGGCCTGCTCGAACTTAAGCTTAAAGTCGTTGTCGGCGGCTTCCTCACCGGCGCGGATAGCGGCTTCCACCATCTCGTCCTCGGTCATCGTCGCCTCCTTGTTGGAATCCTCTACCTGGTTCTCGGCAGCCTCGGCGGCCGGGGCCTCATTGACCTCGGTATCGTCTGCGGCCTCTACGGGAATCTTCACGTCCTTCTCCTCAGAGTCAACGGGGGCGGCGCCGGCGGCAGCCGCCTCCGTGCGAGCTTTACGGGCGGACATGATTACTTGTCCTCGTCGTCCACAACCTCGTAGTCGGCGTCGACTACGTCATCGTCGGCAGGCTGGGCACCAGCGGCACCGTCGGTCTGCTGCTGAGCGTCGGCGTAGACAACCTGAGCCAGCTCGTAGGCCACGGACTGCAGGGACTCGCCGGCGGCCTTGATGGCCTCGACGTCAGAGCCCTCGAGCGCCTTCTTGGCGTCGGCGATAGCGGCCTCGGCCTTGGACTTCACGTCGGCGGAAACCTTGTCGCCCAGCTCGTTGAGGGTCTGCTCGGTGGAGTAGCACAGGCTATCGGTCTGGTTGCGGACCTCGACCTCTTCCTTCTGCTTCTTGTCCTCCTCGGCATGAGCCTCGGCGTCCTTGACCATACGATCGACTTCGTCGTCGGACAGAGCGGTGGAGCCGGAAATGGTAATCTGCTGCTCCTTGCCGGTGCCCTTGTCCTTAGCGGAGACCTTGACGATGCCGTTGGCGTCGATGTCGAAGGTGACCTCGATCTGCGGCACGCCGCGGCGGGCAGCCGGGATACCGGTCAGCTGGAACTTACCGAGCGACTTGTTGTCGCGGGCAAGCTCGCGCTCGCCCTGGAGCACGTTGATCTCGACGCTGGTCTGGTTGTCGGCAGCGGTGGAGTAAACCTCGGTCTTGGAGGTCGGAATCGTGGTGTTGCGGTCGATCATCTTGGTCATGATGCCGCCCATGGTCTCGACGCCCAGCGACAGCGGGGTAACGTCGAGCAGCAGGATGCCCTCGACGTCGCCGGTGAGCACGCCGCCCTGGACGGCAGCGCCGTCGGCAACGACCTCGTCGGGGTTCACGGACATGTTGGGCTGCTTGCCGGTCATGGTCTTGACGAGCTCCTGGACAGCGGGCATACGGGTGGAGCCGCCGACGAGGATGACCTCGGTCAGATCGGAGAGCTTAAGCTTGGCGTCGCGCAGGGCGTTGGTGACAGGCTGCTTGCAGCGCTCGAGCAGGTCGCGGGTGATCTTCTCGAACTCGGCGCGGGTCAGCGTGTAGTTGAGGTGCAGCGGACCGGACTGGTTCATGGTGATGAACGGCAGGTTAATGGTGGACTGCTGCGCCGCGGAGAGCTCCTTCTTGGCGTTCTCGGCGGCCTCCTTCAGACGCTGCAGGGCCATGGGGTCCTGACGCAGATCGACGCCGTTCTCCTGCTGGAACTTGTCGGCCATCCAGTCGATGACGCGCTGATCCCAGTCGTCGCCGCCCAGGTGGTTGTCGCCCGAAGTGGACAGAACCTCAAACACGCCGTCGGCGAGGTCGAGGATGGAGACATCGAAGGTGCCGCCACCCAGGTCGAAGACCAGGATGCGCTGGTCGGTGCCCTGCTTGTCCAGGCCATAGGCAAGAGCGGCAGCGGTCGGCTCGTTGACGATACGCTTGACGTTGAGGCCGGCGATCTTACCGGCATCCTTGGTGGCCTGACGCTGGGCGTCGTTGAAGTAGGCCGGGACGGTGATGACGGCGTCGGTGACGGTCTCGCCCAGATACTTCTCGGCGTCAGCCTTCATCTTTGCGAGCGTCATGGCGCTCACCTGCTCGGCGGTGTAATCCTTGCCCTCGATATCGACGACGGCACGGCCGCCCTGGCCCTCCTTGACCTCATACGGCACGGTCTTGATCTCGGAGGTGCACTCGGAGTACTTGCGGCCCATGAAGCGCTTGATGGAGAACACGGTGTTCTTGGGGTTGGTGACAGCCTGGTTCTTAGCGGCCTTACCCACGACACGGTCGCCGTCAGCACGGAAGCCAACAACGGACGGGGTGGTGCGGTCGCCCTCGGCGTTCACAATAATGGTCGGAGAACCGCCCTCGAGGACGGCCATAGCGGAGTTAGTAGTACCAAGGTCGATACCAAGAATCTTACTCATTAGAAATTCCCTCTCTCTTGTGCGTTCGTGCCGACTCGGCGGTCTGCCGCGCGGCGCTTCGGCTTGTCTTTCAGGATGTAGTGTATCCCCTTATGGGCCGGAATATACAAAATCTAAGTCAATTCATATAAGATTTCTTATCTCTGAGAGTTTAGGTTCTCAAATGCGCAGGTAGATGCACTGTTTGAGTTCTCGGTAGATCTATTGAGATCTATGTAGAGTTGACTGAGGTGCGAGCCTGAAACTATCTCCCGCTTTGGGCGTGGATTACGGGATACAGTTTCCGCAAGCACGCTCAATCGCCCTATATTTCAAGTCACCTATAGCTAACATTTGCGCAGCTCAACGGCCTCACCTGCATGTTTTTTAGTAAGCCGCGGCATACTCGGCGAACGGTATGAAGATGCCGGTCAGAGGGTATTGCAAACGGTCGCTCCCGTGGTATGTTTTTGCCCGAATCAAACCGACGCGCATCGCCTGTAGCGTCGGTCAACAGAGAGGAAACTACCATGGCTCATCCCGTAATTGATGCCGACGAGTGCATCGCTTGTGGCGTTTGCGTCGACTCCTGCCCCGCTGGCGTTCTGGAGCTCCAGGACGTCGCCACCGTCGCTGACGAGGATTCCTGCGTCGCCTGTGGCGCTTGCCAGGACGCTTGCCCCGCCGGCGCGATCACCGAGATCGTCGAGGAGTAACAACTCCCCACTTGCACACTCAAAAGTACACCGTGCACAAAAAAGGAGGCCTCCGCATCGCCGCGGAGGCCTCCTTTTGCTTGTATGGGCAGCTAATTTGGAGCGGGACCCTTGGCAGTTGCGGTGGAATAGTTCCTGTTTTATGGCTTGGATGCCGATTTTAGGAACTATTTCACCGCAACTTATAGATGCGGCGTCGTCTAGGACAAATCGTCCTCGTAGGGCATCAAGTCGGCTAGGTAGCCCTTCTCCTTGAGCATGGCCTCGATCTCGTCGAGGGTTTGCTCGTCTTCTGCCGCAATGCGATGGAAGTGGTAGCCGCTCGTCACCGTTAGCAGTGGAAAGCTCTTGCCGCTCTCGATATCGTGCAGGTAGCGCTCAACATCGCGACGATTGCGGATGTCCAGGTCGGCCGTGATTTTACCGTACACGCGATGATTGACAATCACGTTGAGCACGGCGCCGCCCGCGTCGACGATGCTCGTGAGCTCATCGCCTGCCTGCTCCACGCCGTGGCGAACCTTGACCAGACGCGTGGGCACAGCCGGGCTGCTCGCCGCCTCCTGTAGCACGTAGCCGCGATTGGTCGCCACGATATCGTGCCCATCGGCGCGCAGCAGAGCGATGTCTTGCACGACAATCTGGCGGCTCACACCCACCTCGCGGGCAAGTGCGCTGCCCGAAACGGGCTCCTTGGCTTCCTCGAGCACGCCCATGATGGCACGGCGACGCTCGCGGGCGTCCATTATTTACCGTCCAGTAGACGCAGGTGCTTGAGCGAGAGGTCGAGAATCGGCGCAGAGTGCGTCAGCGCCCCCGAGCTAATAAAGTCAACGCCCAGGTCGGCAAGCGCGCGGATATTGCTGGCGTCCACGTTGCCCGAGCACTCGGTCTTGGCACGGCCGGCGATAAGCTCAATCGCGGCAGCCATGTCGTCGTGGGTCATGTTGTCGAACATGATGATGTCGGCGCCGGCCTCCACGGCCTCGCGCACCATGTCCAGGTTCTCGCACTCGATCTCGACCGTCGTGGTAAACGACGCATGGGCGCGCGCCATCTCAATCGCGCGTGCCACGCCACCGGCGGCGTCGATGTGGTTGTCCTTGAGCATGACGGCCGTCGACAGGTTATAGCGGTGGTTGCTGCCACCGCCAATCTCGACTGCGGCCTTCTCGAAGACACGCATGCCCGGCGTGGTCTTGCGCGTGTCGACGAGCACGGTCTTGGTGCCCTCGAGCGCCGCGGCCATGCTGTGCGTGTAGGTAGCGATGCCGCTCATGCGCTGCAGGTAGTTGAGCGCCACGCGCTCGCCCGAAAGCAGCACGCGCGCATCGCCGCGCACCTGTCCCACGTGGTCGCCGGCGTGCACCTCGTCACCATCGGCAACGTCAAACAGCACCGAGCTCTGCGAATCCAGCAGCTCAAAGGTGCGAGCGAACACATCCAGGCCGGCGATGATGCCATCGGCTTTGGCGATAAGCTCCACCGTGGCGGGACGCGCCGTGGGGCACACGCTCGCCGTGCTCACGTCCTCAAACGTAATGTCCTCGCGCAAAGCCTGCAGAATCAGATCATCGACGACGAGCTTCATGGTAATGGGATTCATGGTCTACTCCTCCACGGCCTGCGTGCCGGCGGCACGGGCCAGATCATCGATTGCCAGGGTGTCGGCGCTCAGGGCGCGATGACGGCCATCGAGCGCGGGCTCGCCCGCCTGCTCCACGGCCAGCGACTCGCCGGTACGCATATACCACGCGGCGCGACGACCCCAGACCAGCGCCTCGAGCAGGCTGTTGGAAGCCAGGCGATTCTTGCCGTGAACGCCGTTGCAGGCCGTCTCGCCGGCGGCGTAGAGCTCGGGCATCGAGGTGCGGCCGTCCTTGTCGACCCACACGCCGCCCATAAAGTAGTGCTGCGTGGGCGTAACGGGGATGGGCTCGTCCAAGATGTCGCGGCCGTCCTCCAGGCAGCGCGCGCGGATATTGGCAAAGTGCCCGGTCACCACGTCGCGCTCGACGGGGGCAAAGCTCAGCCACTCGTGCTCGGTGTCATCCCGCTTCATCTGCTCGCGGATGGCGGCGGCGACAACGTCGCGCGGCTGCAACTCGTCGGTAAAACGCTCGCCGGCGGCGTTGAGCAAAATCGCGCCCTCGCCGCGGCAGCTCTCGCTGATCAGGAAGGTGCGGCCCGGCTGCGGCGAGAACAGTCCCGTGGGGTGGATCTGCACGTAGTCCAAGTGCTCCATCTTAATGCCATGCTCCTGAGCGATGTAGCAGGCGTCGCCCGTGAGCTGCGGGTAGTTGGTCGAATGGTCGTATACGCCACCGATGCCGCCCGTTGCCCACAGCGTGTGGCGGGCATGGATCTTAAACGGCTCGCCGGCATGCACGCCCTCGGCGGCATTTGCCAGTTCGTCGGCGGGACGAACCGAGTTGTCCTCGTCCACGGAAACGGCGATGGCACCGGCACACACCGTGGCGCCGTCACGTTCGCCCGTCAGGATGTCGGTCATGGCCACGTGCTCCAAAATCTGCACGTTGTCCAGCTTGCGAACGGCCTGGAGCAGTTTGGTCGTGATCTCCTTGCCCGTAATGTCGGCATGGAAGGCAATGCGCGGACGGCTGTGCGCGCCCTCGCGGGTAAAGTCGAGGCTGCCGTCGGCCTTGCGCTCAAAATCCACGCCCATCGCTAGCAGGTCGTTGATGACCGAACGGCTCGAGCGGATCATGATGTCGACGCTCTCGCGGCGGTTCTCGTAGTGACCGGCGTGCATGGTGTCCTCAAAGAAGGCATCATAGTCCGAGCCCTCGGGCAGCACGCAGATGCCGCCCTGCGCGAGCATCGAATCGCACTCATCGACCGCGCCCTTGGAGAGTATGATCACGCGCGTGCTCGTCGGCAGATTGAGGGCCGCGTACAGACCCGCCACGCCGCAGCCGGCAATGACGACGTCGCACTCCATATCGGGGGGTGCAGATCGGCGTCTC
>CABUDJ010000086.1 GCA_902490325.1 uncultured Collinsella sp.
AGAGAAGAGGCGGGGCATGCCCCGCCTCTTACACCACATCTCTGCGCGCTACCGATGTCCACCTACATTTTTCGACTTATTCGGCCACCGATGTGCCAGATTGGCTGCAGCAATGCTCAATATAACTTTAGATAAAACTGATTCTGCAGAAACTCCCGTAGAGGAAGAACTGATTCTCGCGGTATTTGACACGATAAAGTACAAATATGAACAGTTCTAATGCTTCTCAAGGTGGCTTTCTTAGCATGCTAGCCGAACATCTCGAAATATGTTGGCGAGCATTGCGTCGATGTCTCCCAACCCACAGAAAATCGCAGAAGCGGCAAGCAGTCATCGAAATTAACGCAAATTGTATTGACATATGAACATACACTCATATAATCGAAAGCAAGTTATATGAGCGCATGTTCATATGAAAGGATATTGCAATGAGCACCCGCGTTGATGAAACGAAACCCGACATCGAGGCCACCGAACCCGCGATCCCCACCACCTGCTCGCCCGAGGACCTTCCCGACGAGGAACTTCTCTACGACCTCGCCGACCTGTTCAAGGTCTTCAGCGACACCACGCGTATCAAGATCCTTTACGCCCTCATGGGCCGCGAGCTCTGCGTGGCAGACATCGCCGAAGCGACCGAAACCTCGCAGTCGGCAGTATCGCACCAGCTGCGCACACTCAAGCAGTCGCACCTGGTTAAATTCCGGCGCGACGGGCGCAATATCCTCTACTCGCTCGCCGACGACCACGTCTACACCATGCTCAACCAGGGCATGAGCCACATCTGCGAATAGCAGCCAACCACGGTACCAGCGCGGCCTGCACCCAAGCCGCAAATACAGGGAAAGGAACCCACCATGAAAAAGCAGTTTAAGCTCGATGAGATCGACTGCGCCAACTGTGCGCGCGAGCTTCAGGACGAGCTGGCCAAGCTCGAGGGCGTCAAATCCGTGTCCGTCAACTTTATGACCCAGAAGTTGACGCTCGAGGCCGATGACGCCGAGTTCGACGAGGTCCTCGACCGCGTTGTGGAGTTCACCGCCGACGCCGAGCCGGACTGCGAGATTATTCTCTAGCCCAGGTTTACGCCAACCTGCAAGGCCGCGCTTGCTGCGGCCTTTGCTCGCGAAATTATATGAGCGAATGTTCATACATTCAAATGGGAGGATACGAGTCATGGCCACCGCCGACCCCAAAAAGAAAAAGAAGAAGCGCAAGAAAAAAGAATCACTCGAGCATAAGCGCAACCGCATCCTGGTAGCGCTGGGCATTTTTGCCGTGGTGTACGCCCTCGATGAGTTCGGCACCCTTACCGCCGCATTCGGCACCCCGGGCGACATCTACGCCAGCTTTGTGCTGTTCCTCGTGCCGTTTTTGATTGCCGGCTACGACGTACTGCAAAAGGCATTCAATAACATCCGCCGCGGCAAGGCCTTCGACGAGAGCTTCCTCATGGCCGTCGCGACCATCGGCGCGTTTGCCATGGTGCTCTTCCCCGATACCGACCCGCACATGGCCGAAGGCGCCGCCGTCATGCTGTTCTACCAGGTCGGCGAGCTGTTTCAGGCGTACGCCGTGGGCAAGAGCCGCAAGTCGATCAGTGCCATGATGGACATCGCGCCCGACTACGCTAACGTCGAGCAGCCCGACGGCACACTCGAGCAGGTCTTCCCCGATGACATCGCCGTCGGCACCGTGATCGTGGTCAAGCCCGGTGAGCGCGTGCCTATCGACGGCGTCATCGTCGAGGGCGAGACACAGCTCGATACCGCCGCCCTTACCGGAGAGTCGGTCCCCCGCCCGGCCAAAACTGGAGACGATATCATCAGCGGCTGCATCAACATGACGGGTCTCCTCCACGTGCGCACCACCAAGCCCTTTGGCGAGTCCACCGTCGCGCGCGTCCTGGAGCTCGTAGAAAACGCTAGTGAGAAGAAGGCACGCACCGAGAACTTCATCACGCGCTTCGCCCGCGTCTACACGCCCGCTGTCACCGGCGCGGCCGCGGTACTCGCGCTCGGCGGTGGCTTGGTCACCGGCGCCTGGTCCGACTGGATCCTGCGCGGCCTGACCTTCCTCGTCGTCAGTTGCCCATGCGCGCTCGTGATCAGCGTGCCGCTCAGCTTTTTTGGCGGCATCGGTGGCGCATCCAAGCTGGGCGTCCTCATCAAGGGCTCTAACTACCTCGAGACGCTCGCGGATGTGGACACCGTCGTCTTTGACAAGACCGGCACGCTCACCAACGGCACGTTTTCGGTCGTGGCGGTACACCCCGAGGCAGGCTATACCGAGCAGTCGCTGCTCGAAGTCGCGGCCCTTGCCGAGTCATTCTCCGACCATCCCATCGCGCAGTCGGTACGCACCGCCTTCCAGGGCGAGCTCGATCCCAAACGCGTAAGCGACTCCACCAATGACGCGGGCCATGGCGTGACGGCGATTATCGACGGCAAGCGCGTCATCGTCGGCAATGCCAAGATGCTTGCTGTGGCCGGTATCGAAGCGCCCAATTGCGAGATCGTCGGCACCATCCTCCACGTGCTGGTCGATGATACGTACGCCGGCCACATCGTAATTGCCGACACCATAAAGACCGATGCCGAGCAAACGATTCGCGACCTGCACGCCGCCGGCGTCAAGCGCACCGTCATGCTCACGGGCGACCGTGAGGAGGTTGCGGCGTCTGTAGCCAAGCAACTCGGTCTCGACGAGTTCCACGCGCAGCTGTTACCGGGTGATAAGGTCGAGCGTGTCGAGGCGCTGCTTGCAGCAGAATCGGGCAAGGGCAAGCTCGCCTTTGTAGGCGACGGTATCAACGACGCACCCGTGCTTACCCGCGCAGACGTTGGCATCGCCATGGGCGCTATGGGCTCGGACGCCGCAATTGAGGCGGCGGACGTCGTGCTCATGGATGACAAGCCGTCCAACATCTCCCGCGCGATCCGCGTGGCGCGC
This sequence comes from uncultured Collinsella sp., assembly GCA_902490325.1. GTDB lineage: Bacteria > Actinomycetota > Coriobacteriia > Coriobacteriales > Coriobacteriaceae > Collinsella. Next base: position 2,953 of record CABUDJ010000086.1, read on the forward strand.
AAGACCATGTCGATTGTTTGGCAGAACATCATCTTTGCGCTGGGCATTAAGTTGCTGATTCTGGTGCTTGCGGCACTGGGCATCGCCAACATGTGGCTTGCTGTGTTCGGCGACGTGGGCGTGGCGATTATCGCCATCCTGAATGCCATGCGCGCGATGGGTGTCAAGAACCTGTAGCGTTCGTGGGCTGTCCGGCCGGGACCGGGCTTGGTTTTGAAAACGTCCTCGCGCATGAGGCCCGTCTTTCCTGCTCCTGCGGAGCAACGGAAAGGCGGGCCTCGCGCTGTGGAGTGTTTTCAAAACCAAACCCGGCCCCGGCCTGCGGTGACGTAGGTGGCAGTTCTTGGGCATCGCTTGCTGGCGGGGTTCCTTTGCTGAAATGGACTTGGCCGAAAGGACCGCTGGTCCCGGTCGCTGGTTCGCGCTTTGCGCGAACTCCGCGCTACTGGGGGTTCGTTAGGATTCCGCCGCTTGGCCCGTCGCCTCGCCCCGGTTCAGCATCGCCCTCAGTTTCTCGAAGCTTTCCTCGCTCAGGCAGTGCTCCATGTGGCAGCCCTCTTGCGACGCGACCTCAGCCGAAACACCCGCATCCTCTAGCAGCCCCACGAAAAAGCAGTGACGCTCCCACATTTGGCGCGCGACCTCCAGACCACGCTCCGTCAGATGAACGTCGCGCTTGCCCATTTCGACATAGCCGTTGCTTTCCAACGTCGCCATGGCCTTGGAAACGCTCGCCTTGGTTACGCCGAGGTGCTCCGCAACGTCGATCGAGCGCACGATGCCCTGACGTTCCGACAGAACGTAGATCGATTCGAGATAGTCTTCTCCGGATTCACGTAGGGCCATGGGCCGCCTTTCGCGATGATTGCTAGTTAGCCTTTGGATACTTTTCACAGCTTACTTTACCGCAAAAGTTGCCCATGTCTTACTACTTTGCCTAAAAGTTATCCGTGTTTCACAAAACGTGCGGGACGAAAACAAAATGGGGACGCCCCACAAGGAGTGTCCCCAGGTGCCGGCAGAAAAGGAGCGTCCCAAAGTGCCGAGCCGCAGCTATAACAGGCCAAAGTGCTTTGCGGCGTTGTAGATCCCATCGTCGTCCACGGCGGTCGTTACGTAGGTCGCCGCGGCCTTCACGGTATCCTGCGCATTGCCCATGGCCACGCTCGTGCCCACGGCGGCAAACATCGACAGGTCGTTCTCGCCGTCGCCAAAGGCAATCGCCTCGCTCGCGTCGATACCAAGCCGCTCGAGCGTCGCCGCCACGCCCAGGTCCTTGCCGCCGTTAGCGGGAATAATGTCGCAGAACAGGTCGCACCAGCGCGTGGTGAGCGAATGCGACACGGCGTCGGTCACGATATGCTCGTCGACCGGGTCCACAAAGGCGCAAAACTGGTAGACCGGTGCATCAAAGGCGTGCTCAAACGGCTCCTCGTGGTAGACGATTCCCGCGTTGCTGCCAGCCGTCACCACGCGCTCGGACAGGCGGTTCACAAACGAGTTCTCGCCCTGCATGCACAGCGAGTCGTAGCGCCCCTGCGCCACCTGGTCCACAATCACCGCGACGTCGTCCGAATCGATCGGGCAGCTGCGGTAAACCCCCTCGGCATCAAAGCAGTGCTGGCCCGAAAGCGTAATGTACGCATCCCAGCCCAGGTCGAACAGCCAGTCCGGCATCTGGTAGGTCGGACGGCCCGTGGCGATCACGCACGCGATCCCCTGCTCGTGAAAGCTGTCGAGCACCTGCTGCGCCGACGCCGGAATCCGGTGGGTCTTAAAGCTCAGCAGCGTGCCGTCGATATCGAAAAACGCGGCTTTGATCATTCTCGCCTACTCCTCGCCCTCGAGCTTTTCGCTCGCCTCGAGCCACGCCATCTCCAGCTCGTCCATGGCAGCGTGAGCCTCGTCGATCTTTGCCTGCTGCTCGCCGAGCGCCGTGTAGTTGGTGGGATCGACTTGGGCCATTGCTGCCTCGGCCTCCTCAACGCGGGTGCGCTGCGTCTCCATCTTGCGCTCGAGCGAACTCACCTCGCGGCGGAGCTTCTGGCGCTCGGCGTTGGACAGGCCGTTGGGCTGACCGCTCGACTTGGGCTTTTCGGCCGCAGCTGCCGCGGCACCGGTGTCGAACGTGCCGGTCTTGGCGCTCGGCGCGCCCACGGGCTCGCCCTCGGCGGTAGCGTTGCACAGGCGCAGGTACTGGTCCACGCCACCGGGCATATGCGTCAGGTGGCCGTCGAGCAGCGCCCACTGCTGGTCGGTCACGCGCTCCATCAAAAAGCGGTCGTGCGTCACCAGGATCAGCGTGCCGGGCCAGCCGTCCAGCAGGTCCTCGACAATCGCGAGCATGTCGGTATCCAGGTCGTTGCCCGGCTCGTCCAGGATGAGCACGTTGGGCTCGTCCAGAATCGTCAGCAACAGCGACAGGCGACGGCGCTGACCGCCCGAAAGATCGCCGATGCGGCTCCAGAGCTGCTGCGTCGTAAAGCCCAGACGCTCGCAGAGCTTCTCGGGCGAAGTCTCCTTGCCGTCGATGACGTAGTACTTCTTATAGTTGCCGAGCACCTCGCGGATCGTGTCGCCCATGTAGGGCTTGAGCTCCTCGAGCTGCTGCGACAGCACGCCAAAGCGCACTGTCTGGCCAATCTTCACGCGGCCGCGCGTGGGTTCAATCTTGCCCTGGATCACGTCGAGCAGCGTCGACTTGCCGGCACCGTTCTCGCCCAGCAGGCCATAGCGGTCGCCCGCACCAATGAGCCAGGTCACGTCAGAGAGCACCTGCTTGGGCGCGCCATCGGTATCCGCATAGCCGGCGTCCACGTCGACCACATCGATAACCTGCTTGCCCAGGCGGCTCACGGCGAGGCGCTTGAGCTCCAGCTCGTCACGCACGGGCGGCACGTCGGCGATCAGCTCGCGAGCGGCATCAACGCGAAACTTGGGCTTGGTGGAACGCGCCTGGGCGCCGCGGCTCAGCCACGCGAGCTCCTTGCGCGCCATGTTGCGACGGCGTTCCTCGGTAACCGCGGCCATGCGGTCGCGCTCCACGCGCTGCAGGATATATGCGGAGTAGCCGCCCTCGAAGGGATCGACCTGGCCGTCGTGGACCTCCCACATGCTGGTGCAGACCTCGTCCAAGAACCAGCGATCGTGCGTGACCACGAGCATGGCGCCCTGACCGCGCTGCCAGCGAGCCTTAAGATGGCGTGCAAGCCAGTTGATGGTGCGCATGTCCAGATGGTTAGTGGGCTCGTCGAGCATGAGCACGTCGTAGTCGCCGATCAACAGGCGCGCGAGGTCCACGCGGCGGCGCTGGCCACCCGAAAGCTCGCCCACCGTGCCCTCCCAGGGCACATCGCTAATGAGACCGGCGAGGATCTGGCGCGTGCGGGGGCTCGACGCCCACTCATACTCGGGCGTGTCGCCCACGACGGCATGGTGCACGGTGTCGGTGTCGACAAGCTGGTCCTTTTGGCCGAGCAGGCCGATCGTGGTGCCGCGACGATGCGTCACGCGGCCGTCGTCGGGCTCCAGCGTGCCGGCGAGCACGCTCAGCAGCGTCGACTTGCCGTCGCCGTTTTTACCGACAATACCAATACGGTCGCCCTCGCCCACGCCGAGCGTCACGCTATCGAAAATATGCTTGGTGGGAAACTCTAGGCTGACGGAATCGCATCCCAAAAGAATCGCCATATGCCCTGCTCCTTCGTAGAAATTCAACGTTGTCCATAATAGCAGCGAAAAGGCGGGCCGCACACGACACAAAAACGCTCAACCCCGACGTGATCTTGTTCGACGAGC
>CABUDJ010000087.1 GCA_902490325.1 uncultured Collinsella sp.
CGCCCGCAAGGCCGAGAACCTCTCCATCACCCGTGACGTTTCGGGCGAGGGCGTTCAGCAGGCGCTGCTTAAGATTCTTGAGGGCACGGTGGCAAGCGTTCCGCCCACCGGCGGCCGCAAGCATCCCCAGCAGGAGCTGCTGCAGATCGACACGACGAACATCCTGTTCATCTGCGGCGGTGCCTTTGTGGGTCTGGATAAGATCATCGCCGATCGCGTGGGCAACAAGGGCGTGGGCTTTAACTCCGAGATCGCCGGCCCCACCTCGGTCGACGAGAACGACCTGCTGCGCCAGGTGCTCCCGCAGGACCTCAACGCCTTTGGCATGATCCCCGAGTTTGTGGGACGTACGCCCGTCGTCACCCAGACGCAGGCGCTCGACGAGGACGACCTGGTGTCGATCCTGACCGAGCCCAAGAACGCCGTGGTGCGTCAGTACCGCAAGATGTTCCAGCTCGAGGACGTTGAGCTTGAGTTTGAGGATGCCGCCCTGCACGAGATCGCCCGCATGGCGCTCGCCCGCAAGACCGGTGCCCGCGGCCTGCGCTCCATCTGCGAGGACGTGCTGCAGCAGACGATGTTCGATCTGCCCAGCGAGGAGGGCGTCGCCAAGGTCGTCGTAACCGAAGCCTCCGTAAAGGGCGAAGAACAGCCCCGACGCATCTACGGGTAAACCTGACAAAAACGTGCTTGCAAATAGCCTCCGACCATCCGCGGTCGGAGGCTATTTTATATATACGCAATAACCCCAACTACCTGTGTTATTCTGTGTGTTTGTTTAAGCCTCAGCGAAGTCATATCAGACTGAAGTAATCGATACCTAAGGGGAGGAATGCAGACCCTAGCGGGCCTACATTCCTCCCCGACGGGCAAGGGAGAGATATATGGAAGAGATGCCCAAGAATTACGATCCGTCGACCAACGAGCCGGCGATCCTGCAGAAGTGGCTCGACGGCGGCTACTATAAGCGCCGCGAGGGCGTGGGCGACTGCACCGTCACCATTCCGCCTCCCAACGTGACCGGCAAGCTCCACATGGGCCACGCTACCGACGACTCCATCCAGGACGCCATCATCCGTATGGCCCGCATGCGCGGCAAGTCCACGCGCTGGGTCCTGGGTACCGACCACGCCGGTATCGCCACGCAGACCAAGGTCGACAAGAAGCTCAAGAGCGAGGGCATCAGCCGCCTGGAGATCGGCCGCGATAAGTTTGTCGACGCCTGCTGGGACTGGACCCACGAGTACGGCGGCATCATCGTCGAGCAGATCAAGCGCATGGGCTGCTCCGTCGACTTCGATAACGAGCGCTTCACCATGGACGAGGACTACGCCCAGGCCGTGCGCAAGGTCTTCTGTGACTGGTATCACGACGGCCTGATCTACCGCGGCAAGCGCATCGTCAACTGGTGCCCCAACTGCACCACCGCTATCTCGGACGACGAGGCCGAGTACAAGGACGAGAAGGGCCACCTGTGGCACCTGCGCTACCCGCTGACCGAGCCGGTCAACGGCCAAGACTACATCGTCGTCGCCACCACGCGCCCCGAGACCATGCTCGGCGACACGGGCGTTGCCGTCTCCCCGAAGGACCCCGAGAAGGCCGCCTTCGTGGGCAAGACCGTCATGCTGCCGATCGTCAACCGCGAGATTCCTATCTTTGAGGATTGGCACGTCGACGCCAACTTTGGCTCCGGCTTCGTTAAGGTTACACCTGCTCACGACCCCAATGACTACGCCATGGGTCAGGCCCACGACCTGCCGCAGATCAACATCTTCGACGAGCACGCGGTGGTCGTCGAGGGTTACGGCGAGTTCACCGGCATGACGCGCGATGAGTGCCGCGAGGCCGTCATCAAGTGGTTCGAGGAGCACGACCTGCTCGACCACGTCGAGGAGCACGATCACTCCGTCATGCACTGCTACCGTTGCGACTCCGCTCTGGAGCCGTGGCTGTCGGAGCAGTGGTTTGTGGCCGTCGACAAGCTCAAGGGGCCGGCGCTCGACGCCGTCAACTCCGGCAAGGTTACCTTCCACCCCGCGCGTTGGACGCAGACCTACACCACTTGGATGGAGAACCTTAAGGACTGGTGCATCAGCCGCCAGCTGTGGTGGGGCCACCGCATCCCCGTGTTCTACTGCGAGGACTGCGGCTGGGAGGACGCTCTTACCGAGGACACCAACGTGTGCCCCAAGTGCGGCGGTCATCACGTGCATCAGGACGAGAACGTGCTGGACACCTGGTTCAGCTCGCAGCTGTGGACCTTCGCCACGCAGGGCTGGCCGCAAAAGCCGGAGCTGCTCGAGGGGCATCACCCCACGACGGCGCTCGTCACCGCGCGCGACATCATCGCGCTGTGGGTTGCTCGCATGGTCATGAGCTCGCTGTACTTCCTGGATGAGGTGCCGTTTAAGGACGTCGTCATCTACCCGACGATCCTTGCCAAGGACGGCAGCCGCATGTCCAAGTCCAAGGGCAACGGCGTTGACCCCATGGACCTCATCGGTATGTACGGCGCCGACGCCATGCGCTATAACCTGCTCACGCTGTGCACCAACAACCAGGACGTCAAGTTCGACGCGAACATCGATAAGAAGACCAAGAAGCTCATCGACAGCCCGCGTACCGACCAGGCCAAGTCGTTTGTGACCAAGATCTGGAACGCCAGCCGCTTCCTGCTCATGAACATGGAGGGCTACACGCCCGGTGAGCCCGTCGTGGAGACGCCGGCCGACGCCTGGATGTTCAGCCGCCTGGCAAAGGCCGTCAAGATGGTCACAGAGGGTATTGAGAACTACACCTTTGGTGATATGGCCCGCGGCGTGCAGCAGTTCTTCTGGAACGAGGTCTGCGACTGGTACGTCGAGGTCACCAAGGCCCGCCTGAAGGGTGAGGGCCGTCTGCAGGCCCAGCGCAACCTGATCTTTGTGCTCGACACCTCTATTCGCCTGATGCACCCGCTCATGCCGTTCGTTACCGAGGAGATCTGGGACAACATGCCTGCGAGCGTGCTCGATCTGGACGCCGAGGGCAACCTGAACCGCGCCGAAGCGCTCATGATCGCCAAGTGGCCCGAGCCCGCCGACTACGCCAAGTATGTCGACGAGGACGCCGAGCGCGCGTTTGAGCTGTGCCGCGCCGTCGTTTCCGCCGCTCGCGCTACGCGTTCGCGTTATCGCTTGAGCCCCAAGGCCGAGCTCGACGTGGTCGTGCGCGCCGGTGCCGAGGACATCGAGAAGCTCGAGAGCCTGCGTTCGACCATTGAGCCGCTGGCGAACACTGCCTCACTGGTCATGGGTACCGACGTCGAGAAGCCGGCTGCGAGCATCGCCGTGGTCGACAGTGGCGTCGAGGCCTTTGTGGTACTCGAGGGCAAGGTTGACCTTTCGGCCGAGAAGGCGCGCCTGGAGAAGGAGATCGCCGCGGCCCAGAAGGAGCTTGCCGGCTGCGAGAAGACGCTCGCCAACGAGGGCTTTGTGGCCAAGGCCGCGCCCGCGGTGGTCCAGAAGAAGAGGGACCGTGCAGCTGAGCTCAAGGAGATCCTGGCGGCGCTGACTGCTCAGGTTGCTGACTTCTCGTAAGTGTTACTGGGGGACGCGGTTTGGGGCATTGCTCGCTACTGCGGACAGTCCTGCTCGCACGAAGGCCACATTAAGTGGCCTTCGGCTCGTGCGGAACTTGTATCGAGCAAAGCCCCAAACCGCTCCCATAGCGGTTACGGGGGCGTCCGCTGCCTGGTAGGGCCACTTGGTTGTGGCCTTGATCTTGCTGCAAAGCGGTGTTTGGCTGATATTATGAATGGGAGGGGCTCGTTGTTGATTCGGGCCTCTTTTTATGTTGAGGGGACTTTGGGTTATGGCTAAGCGTTCTGGGTCGTATGTCGTTCCTTTCTCGTTTGAGTTGCTTTCGTTTGGTGAAACTGTGGGGCTTGCTGCTGATACGGGGCGGATTTCTGGGGATGCTGGTCCTCTGCTCGAGACGGTTGTCGATATGCTCGATGAGCTGGGACGTCCGGATGAGTATTTTGATTGCATTCAGGTTGCCGGCACTAATGGCAAGACTTCGACCACGCGTTTTTCGGCCGCTATCCTTCGCGGCGAGGGGCTCAAGACCGCGCTGTATACGTCGCCGCAGCTTGTTCGCTATCCCGAGCGCATGGAGGTTGACGGGCGCGTCGTGAGCGACGAGGCCTTTGCCCGTGGCGTTTCGGCAGCTGTCGAGGCGGGGCGTCGCGTGAATGCGCGTCGTGTGGCGGCGGGGGAGCGCGCCTATTCCATCACGCCTTTTGACCTGCTGACGGCTGCCGCACTGGTGGTGTTTGCCGAGGCCGCGGTGGATGTTGCCGTACTCGAGGTCGGCATGGGCGGTCGTTGGGACGCCACGAGTGCGACCGATCCCGTCGCCGTTGCCATTACGGGCATTGGGCTCGATCACACGCGCATTTTGGGCGATACGCTCGAGGCCATTGCGGGGGAGAAGGCTGCGGTCATCAAGCCCGGACGTCTGGTTGTGCTGGGCGAGGGCACGCATGAGGCGAGTGTTCAACGCGTGATGGATGCTCGTTGTCGCGAGTGCGGCGTCGTGCCGCTCGTGGTAAGCCACGCCACGACTAAGGTGCCGGAGCACGTGGGCGATACGGTTGAGTTTAGCTGCACCACGCCGCGTGTGATCTATACGTCGAGCATGGTCAAGCCGGCGTATCAGCCGCAGAATGCTGCGTGCGCGATTATGCTCTGCGAGGGGTATCTGGGTCGCGAACTCGATCATGACAAGCTCGATGCGTCGCTTATGGGCTGCCCCACGCCGGGTCGATTTGATGTGCTGGGAACTGACCCGCTCAAGCTGATCGACGCCTGCCATAACCCCCAGAGCTGCGAGAACTTTGTGAGCGCGCTGGACGAGATCGATCCGTGTGTTGAAAATCGCCCCACGCTGCTGTGCGCCGCGCTGGCAGACAAGGACGTGGCGGGTATCGTTGACGTGCTGATTCCGGCCTTCCCGCGCGTGGTCGTGACCCAGACCGATTCCGATCGCGCCTTGCCGGCAGAGGAGCTCGCCGCCCTGGTGGACGCCGATAAGCTTGCCGGTGTGTACCCGAGCGTGCCCGAGGCTCTCGCGGCTTTTGACGCCGTGGGCGAGTCCTTCGTTGCCGCCGGTACCATCACTCTAGCCGGCGAAGTAGCCGGCCTGCTGCGTTAACCCATCCCCTCAGCAGTTGCGGTGAAATACGGACTGTTTTACAAGCTGGAAGCCTGAAACAGTCCGTATATCACCGCAACTCAAAAGCAGCCAATTCGGGACGGGGCTTTTTGACTGCCCTGTGCCCCGAGTTGACTCGCTTGCCACGAAATGGGCCTATCTACTACGTTTTACCGACTACCCTCGACCACACCGAGAATTGCGAAATTAAAACCGCAGGTAGATGGTTTGCGGATTTTGCGAAAACCCGGTTATGGTCGACCCATGCGGGTTAAACGTAGTAGATAGGCCGTTTTTGTGGCGGCATTCATGCAATGCGGCAAAGGGACTGTTCCTTTGCCGCATTGCCTAGTCTAGGCGGACCGGATCGTGGGGGTAGGCGTTGAGAATTTCGACGCCGGTCTCGGTCACCAGGGCCAAGTCCTCGATGCGGACGCCGGTGCGGCCGGGGAGGTAAATGCCCGGCTCGATGGAGAAGGTCATGCCCGGCTCGACAACCTGCTCGTTGACGAGCGAGACGTCGCCAGGCTCGTGATCCTGCAGGCCAATCGAATGTCCCAGGCGGTGCGTAAAGTACCGCCCGTAGCCTGTGTCTTCAATCACATCGCGCGCGGCACGATCCAGGTCGCACATGCGCACGCCCGGTGCGATGAGCGCTTCGGCGGCCTCGTTGGCGCGGCGCACGATATCGTAGATGCGCGCCGTCTCCTCGTCCGGCTCGCCCCAAAAGAACGTGCGCGTCATGTCCGAGCAGTAGTTGCAGCGGCGTCCGCCAATGTCGAACAGTACTACATCGCCACGCTTGAGCACGGTGTCGTCGGGCTCGTGGTGCGGGTCGCCGGCGTTGGCGCCAAAGCTCACGATGGGCGGAAAGCTAAAGCCCTCGCAGCCGTGCTTGCGATACAAGCCGAGCATCTGGTCGGCAATCTCGCGTTCCGTCCCGCCCTCGTGGACGAGCTTGATGGCATCGGCCATCACGGCGTCGTTAGCAGCTGAGGACACGCGCATGAGCTCCTGCTCGGCGGCATCCTTGTGGGTGCGCGCGGCGGTGACGGCAAAGTCGCCCAGGAAAAACTCACTCGCAGCATGGCGCTCCATGAGCGGCATCAAAAAGCCGGAGCGCATGACGGTGTCGATGCCGAGCGGTTTGGTCGGATCGATCTCGCGCGCGATGGCGTCGGCCACGATGTCGGTATCGGTGTGGTAGGCAACTCGGGCATTGTCATACTCGGGCAGCTGATGCAGCGCGTTGACCAAGATTGCGGGCTCGCTACCGCGTGCGAGCAGCACGCCGCAAAAACGCTCGAACATTTCGGCATAAAAACCGGTCAGGTAATAAATCGACCACGGGTCGTTTACGAGCAGCTGTGCGCCGGGGTGCTGAGCCTCGAGCGCATCGAGCACGCGCGCCACGCGCTGGTCATCGACATGTGCCATGAAACATCCTTTCGCTAGGTTGCCACCATGGTATCCCATGCCCGGCAGCTAGGGACGTTCCTTTTAATATGAGCAGGACATTGTCAAGAGGCAAAATCGGGCCTGG
>CABUDJ010000088.1 GCA_902490325.1 uncultured Collinsella sp.
CCGGTACCGGCACCGACGGCGGCACGGGTCCCAACGCAGGCAGCGCCGACAAGAACGGCAAGGGCAACAAGAGCAAGGGCGCGGGCGGAAAGCTCGCCAACACGGGTGACGGCTCCGGCGTTGCCGCCGGGCTCGCTGCCGCCGCCGTGGCGACGACGGTCGCCGGCGCGGCAATGCTTGCCAGTGACCGCGAAAACGCTGGGGACAGTAGCGAATAGGCAAGCCGGCCTTTTAGACACATCGACTCAATCGGGGGCGCAGGATACCGTTCTGTGCCCCCGATTTTTACCTTGGCCCAAACGCCGCCATAGGCTACATCACCATGTTCAGCGCGTTAACAAACTCCTGGGCCTTCGCACGGCTGCTCAGGCTAAAGACGCAAGCAGTCAACAGCCTGTTACGCAGAAAAACATCGCGGCCTTTGATTCTATTGACGCCCGTAATGTCCTTAAGATAGACAATCTCGGTGTGCTTGCCGCCGAAAGTGCCCTTCCTGAGCACCTCGATACGATTGGGGTAGATCTTGACGTCTTTAAACCTACCCGAACCTTTGTCCTGGAACAGCAGCGTGTTGTTGTCCATACGCGTCACTCCCGTGGGGTTCGCTAAAACTGTCTCTATTGCCACATTTTAGTCACTTCGGGAATCCTGCACGAAGGCGCTAGGCGACATTGGAATTCGAGTCCGCGCGAAGACCTTTAATGAAGTGCCCGGCACTTCCCCGCAACACAAAAACGGGGCAGTCCGCACTCCTGCGAGCTGCCCCGTCCCTCTAACTATCGCATCGCAGCGCCGACCGGCTGCGCTTCCCTACTTCCCAAATAGCGCACCCAGCAGACCGCGGCGTTTGGGCTTTTCTTCTCGGTAGGAACCCTCAGCTGCCGCTGCAACCTGGCGCGGTTGCTCGCCACCTCCCTTGCGCACAATCTGGTACAGGAAGGGCGATTTAACGTATTTGACCTCGATGGGCGTGGCATGCACGGTGCTCTCACCGGACAGATGCAGGCTCGGATTGAGCGGCGCCACGACGTGCGTTTCGCGCTTGTCACTAAACACCACCGCGGCCGCGCGGCCCGTCTGTCCGTTTACGGCAATGCGCACCTGCTCGCCATCGCGGCTGTCCGTCGCCGGACGATCGACAAAGTAGACCGGCACCATCACCAGGCCATCCTTATGCTTGCGGGCCTTGCGCGCCCAGGTTCGGATGCTCTTTTTATTGAGCCCCAGTACGGCCTCGGCATCGTTGCCCGCAACGTCGAGCGCCAACTTATCAATGACCACCTGGTCCTTGGTAGATGCATCGTCGGAGACGACGCGGAAGTCGCCTTCCTGCATGGCGGGATCGAACGGACCGACCTTGGCAAAGTCCCACGGTTCCAAAATGCCCATGAGGCGAACGTCCAGGTAGTTTGCCCTGGGGTATGCCCAGTCGAGCACCTCGTAGTACACCAGGGTTTCCTTGCTCAGGCCCTTGCCCGGGAAGCTCGCCATCATGCGCAGGTCCGCCAGCGCCATGGGGAAATAGAAGAGCATCATGTCGTTTTGGATCGCATCTTCCACGTCGTGCCCGGCAAAGGCATCCGGGTACTGGCGCACCAGCTGCAGCGCGTTGGCACGTGCCTGCTGCGGCGAGATTTCGCAGGGAATACCCTGATCCGGCACATACTCCGCACCCACGCCCATGGTCAGACGCTTGCTAAACGTCCCCGGCTTGAGCAGGTCGGCAATGCCGATCTTGTTGCCGCAGGACGGGCACTCAAACACACGCTGCGTTGACTCGCCCTCAAAGGACGCTCCGCAGAAGGGGCAAGGAATGCTCACATGCGTAGCCTCTTGGAACTCTTGCGCCGTGCCGCGATCCTCCCACAGCAGATGTTCCAGGACCGACTGATTGCGCCAGTGCGAATTGAAAAAATACCAGTCCGGGTCCTCCGGGCGCTCGAGTTGCGACACATGCGTGAGCTTGAGCAGTCCATCCACCACCGTCAACGGCGTATGGCGAATGCCCAGGGCGCTCTTGGGCTCCCCCGCATCAGCCTGCCACGGAACGACCGTGCCGCAATAGGCGCACTCAAAGCTGCGTTTAGCCTGGTGCGAGTACATAGGGCCGCCGCAGTTTTGACATTTAATGGCAAACATCTCGTCCATGGAAACGTCCTCCTTTGCACAGGGGCTGTCGACATTAAGTATGTCGAGCAAGCAGGCACATGCCCATACCCATGTGGCCCAAAATGGACCACCCAGGCAGACGAGAAGGCTCGCTCGTTAGCACCGGCAGACTATTGCTGCATTTTCTGAGCATCGGTGCACGGCGCCCCCGCGCGAGCTACACTATCCCCTTAAACATGATTGTGAGGACGACCGCTATGCTATTTGTAAATCGGCTGGTACATACGCTTGTTCCCGGCAGCGAGAGCGAGCCGGTCGATGCATCTTGCCGCACCAACGCGGGCTTTTCCGCAAGCCTCGTCTGCATTGGCCTCAACATCACCCTGTGCCTGGCCAAGGGCATCGCGGGCCTGCTCGCCGGCTCCGTCTCCCTCATCGCCGACGCTTTCAACAACCTCTCCGATGCCTCGAGCAACATCGTGAGCCTGCTCGGATTCCGACTTGCCAGCCGCCCGGCCGACGAAGGTCACCCCTATGGCCACGGCCGCTATGAGTACCTAGCCGGCCTGTTTGTCGCCGTCCTGGTTTGCGCCGTCGGCATCAACCTGATCCTTGAGTCGGTCACCAAGATCATCAAGCCTTCCCCCACTGCATATTCGGTGCTCTCCTTAGCCGCCCTCGTCTTGTCCATGCTCGTTAAGCTCTGGATGGCCGCGTTCAACCGCACGCTGGGCGACCGCATCGACTCGGAGACGCTCATCGCCACAGCACAGGACTCCAAAAACGACGTCATCACCTCGGGCTCGGTCTTGGTGGCGGTGCTTATTTCGCAGACGACCGGCTTTGACCTCGATGGCTGGGCAGGCCTGGGTGTGGGCATCTTCATCTGCATCAGCGGCATGGGCCTGGTGCGCGACGCCATCAGCCCGTTGCTGGGGCAAGCGCCCGACCCCAAGCTCGTCCAGGCAATCCGCGACAAGATCATGTCCTATCCGCAGGTCTTGGGCACACACGACCTGATGGTGCACGACTACGGCCCCGGTCGTCAGTTTGCCAGCGCCCACGTGGAGATGCCTGGCGAGGGCGACGCATTTGAGCACCACGAGATTCTGGACACCATCGAGCACGACATCAAGCGCCAGATGGGCATCGATATCACGCTGCACTGCGACCCCATCGCCACCACCGGCGACGATCTGCGCGGCTGGGTCAAGCGCGGCGTCATGCAGATTGATCCCGCGCTCTCCATCCACGACCTGCACGAACACGACGGGTTCGTTTCGTTTGACCTGGTGCGTCCCGACGGCTTTGACATATCCGACGAGGAGCTGCTGGAGCTCGTCACGCGCATCGTGCACGAGCGCCGGCCCGACGTCTCATGCGTCGTTACGTTTGACTCGGGCTTTAGCTCGCCCGACCGTCCGGCCGAGCAGTTGTAGCCTGCTTAACAGCTAGTTTCCCTGCGCGCCCGAAATACCGTTTTGTAGGGCATCCCAAGCGTTCGTTGCCATATCGCCCAGGTTCTGTGCGGTATCGCCGAGATTCTGAGCCGTGTCGCCCAGCTCTTGCGCCTTGTCTCCCAACTCCTGTGCCTTGTTGCTCAAGTCCTCCAGCGTGTTGGAGCTCGAGCTGTCGGTACCGCTTTGTCCGTCGGACGAGTTGCCCAAGCCGTTCTTGTGCGTGAGCTGAATTTCAAGGTTGCCGCTGTCGTTATAGTAGGCAGAAGTAACGACCCAGTTGGCATCGACGACGGGCGTTGAGCCATCATCAGTCAGGACCACGGCATTCGAAAGATCGGCCCCGCGCGACTTGAGGAGCTTCTTGGCGTTGGACCAGTACTGCCCCGGAATATCGCTCAGATCGACGGTGCTAGACGAGGCGGACTCGGTTTGTTCGGCAGCGGTATCGGCCGTTGAACTCCCTCGCTTGTTGAGCATGCCCGACACGATGGCAAACACAACCGACAGCGCAAAGAAGATCGCCAGCACGATGAGGATCTTCTTGATCACGCTCGACGAACGCGACGGCTTCTTCTCCTCGTCCTCGCTATATTGCGGAATCGACTTGGGGTACTCGCGATACGGCTCGCGCGACTCGTAGCGAGGCTGCGCCGTGCGAGGCATATACGTCGTCTGCTGAGGCTGGGGAATGGGATTTTGCGGCAGGTCATCATAGGGATTCGGCGTCGAGGCGGCATAAGAATCCTGCGGCGTGCAATCAAACGGATCCGGAGCTGCGTTGCCATAGGGGCCCTGCGAAGATACAGCGTAAGAATCCTGCGCCGTGTCGCCATAGCCCATAACCCGGGTGGGCTCGGCAGAAGGCTGTGTCGCGGCGGGGTCGGCATAACCGGGGTTGGGAACAACGCGGGTCGCATCGGCGCTATCGCCAGCCTGCGCGGAACCGTAGCCGCCCATCACGGTTGTCTTGTCCTGATCCATGCAACGATTCCTTTCCGTCGCCTGTAAGCATCAAGTTATCCATGCATTCTACCCGCGCAAAAGCCTATGATGGGCAGAGCCCGTCGGTATCTACAAGACATGCGCGGGCCTAAGGATCAAAAAGCCCCGCCGGGCCTTGTGGGCACGGCGGGGCGGACAAGCAGCTATGGACAGCAGACTTAGAACAGGCCGGTGATGTTGCCGTCGTTGTCGACGTCGATATTCTCCGCCGCGGGCACCTTGGGCAGGCCCGGCATGGTCAGAACGCTGCCAGTCAACGCGACCACAAAGTGGGCGCCGGCAGAAACCTTGAGCTCGCGCACGGTGATGCGGAAGTTCTCGGGAGCGCCCAGAGCCTTGGCGTTATCGCTAAAGCTGTACTGCGTCTTGGCGACGCACACCGGCAGGTTACCAAAGCCGTTCTCGCGCAGCTCGGCGAGCTGGCGCTTGGCAGCCGGCGTAAAGTCGACGCCATCGGCGCGGTAAACCTTGGTGGCAACGGCCTCGAGAGCATCGGCAACATCGGCGCCGTCCTCGTAGGCAAACTTGAGCTCACTCGGCTGCTCGATCAGGCGCATGACCTCGTCGGCCAGCTCGAGCGCGCCCTCGCCGCCCTTGGCCCAAACCTCGGACAGCTTAACGTTAACGCCGAGCTTCTGGCACTCGGACTCGATGAGCGCAAGCTCTGCCTCGGTGTCCGTCGGGAAGCGGTTGATGGCGACCACACAGGGAAGACCATAGACGCTCTGGATATTGTCGACGTGGCGCAGCAGGTTGGGCATGCCGGCCTTGAGGGCATCGAGGTTCTCGTCGTTAAGGTCGGCCTTGGCAACGCCGCCGTTGTACTTAAGCGCTCGGGCGGTGGCGACAATCACGACGGCGCTGGGGCGGACACCCGTCATGCGGCACTTGATGTCGAGGAACTTCTCGGCACCCAGATCGGCGCCAAAGCCTGCCTCGGTAATGGCGACATCGCCAAAGCGCATGGCCATACGCGTGGCCATGATGGAGTTACAACCGTGGGCGATGTTGGCGAAGGGACCGCCGTGGACAAACGCGGGCGTACCCTCGAGCGTCTGCACCAAATTGGGCTTGAGCGCATCCTTAAGCAGCGCAGCCATGGCGCCCTGGGCCTTAAGGTCGTGGGCGCGGACGGGCTCGCCGGCATAGCTGTAGCCGACGACGATCTCGCCCAAGCGCTCCTTGAGGTCGTTGATGCTCGTGGACAGGCACAAGATTGCCATGACCTCGGAGGCAACGGTGATATCGAAGCCATCCTCGCGCGGCACGCCCTGAGCCTTGCCGCCAATGCCGTCGATAACGTGGCGCAGCTGACGGTCGTTCATGTCGACGACGCGCTTCCAGGTGATACGCTTGACGTCGATGCCGAGCTGGTTGCCCTGCTGAATATGGTTGTCGAGCATGGCAGCCAGCAGGTTATTGGCGGCACCGATAGCGTGGAAGTCGCCGGTAAAGTGCAGGTTGATGTCCTCCATGGGGATGACCTGCGCCCAGCCGCCGCCGGCGGCGCCGCCCTTGACGCCAAAGACGGGGCCGAGCGAAGGCTCACGCAAGGCCACAGCGCTCTTGACGCCGCGACGGCGCAGGCCGTCGGCCAGACCGATGGTCGTGGTGGTCTTGCCCTCGCCCGCAGGCGTTGGGTTGATAGCGGTCACGAGGACGAGCTTGGCCTGGTGATCGGTCGGCTCGTTGAGTAGTGAATAGTCAACCTTAGCCTTGTCGAAGCCGTACGGAATCAGGTGCTTTACGTCGACGCCGGCGTTCTTAGCCACCTCGGTAATGGGCAGCGGCGTGACAGAACGTGCGATTTCGATGTCAGTAGGCATGGGCGGTCCTTTCGTTACCGAATGAGAAAAAGACCAATTCAGCATAGCACGGGCGCGCAATAGTAAAACACCCGTAACCGATGAATGGCGATATGTTTATCCAATGCCTTGATTATCAACTTCATCCGAACACCTCCCACATTCATCCGCA
>CABUDJ010000089.1 GCA_902490325.1 uncultured Collinsella sp.
ATGGTATCGAGTGCTACGAGAGCACCAACACCACGCCCGAGGCCCCCGAGGTTTGGCGCCATATCGCCAACTGCCGCACGTCCGGTCGCCAGTCCATGGTCATGGAGGTCTCGAGCCAGGCGCTCAAGTACCAACGCGTCGAGAATCTGCCGTTTGACGTGGCGTGCTTCCTCAACATCGGCCGCGACCACATCTCGCCGATCGAACACCCCACGTTTGAGGATTATTTTGAGAGCAAACTCAGGATCTTTGACCAGGCAAAGACCGCCGTGGTGAATTTGGGCACCGAAGAGGTCGACCGTGTGCTGGAGGCAGCGTCGACGGCCGAGCGCTTGGTGACCGTTGGCGTCGAGCATCCCGAGGCAAGCCTGTGGGCGAGCGACGTACGCATGGTCGGCTTTAGCATCGAGTTCAACTTGCATGGCCTGTGTGCCGACGAGTCCGAGGCGGGGGAGAAGGTCCTGCTGGGCATCGCGGGCGACTTTAACGTGGAAAACGCGCTGGTCGCTATCGCCGCTGCGCGCGAGATCGGCATCGGTATCGAGGCTATCAAGAAGGGCCTCTCCAAACTGCGTGTGCCGGGCCGTATGGAGGTCGTGGAGTCGAAGGACGGCCGCGTGATCTGCGTCGTCGACTACGCGCACAACCAGCTTTCGTTCCGTTCGCTTTTCTCGTCGGTCAAGCGCGCGTTTCCCACTAGTCCAGTCATTGCAGTGTTTGGCGCTGCCGGCGGCAAGGCGCAGGAGCGCCGCGAGCAGCTTCCGCGCGAGGCCGCACCATATTCCGACCTGATGATTTTTGCCAACGAGGACCCGGCTCACGAGGACCCGATGAAGGTCTGTCGCGAGCTTGCCGAACACGTTCCCGACGATACGCCGAACAAGATCATCCTCGATCGCGAAGCCGCTGTGCACGCGGCGTTCAAGGCGGCGCGCGAGGAGTACGTCAACCCCGATGCTCCCACCATTGTCTTGCTGCTGGCAAAGGGTGACGAGGAGCTCATGCACGTGGGTGACGAGTTCGTGCCCATCGAGAGCGACCTTTCGTTGGCCAATCGCCTGATCGATGTTACCCAGTTTGACTAATGAACCATGATGGCGAAGGCGCCCTGAGTGCGCTGTCGCCATAAGCGTGTTCCCTCAATCAAAACATGCCGTCCAAGTCCAAACCCTTCTACGTAAACGGAGTAACCATGTCCCACAACACCCTGCCGACCGTTGCCGAGCTTTCGGGCGAGATGCGCGAGCGCTTGGCCAAGGTCAAGTACGTCTTTACCGACCTGGATGCCACGATGCTCGCACCCGGCTCGTGCGTGCTGCGCGACAACGACGGCAACCCCTCGACCAAACTCGTCGAGGCCGTCGTGGCGCTCGCTCGCGCTGGTATTCAGGTGGTTCCCACCTCGGGCCGCAACCGTACCATGATCCACGAGGACGCGCGCGTGCTCGGCCTCAACTCCTACATCGGTGAGATGGGCGGCCTGGTCATGTACGACCTCAAAGCCAACGATTGGGAGTATCTGACCGGTGACATGCCTTACGACCCCGCCTGTGGCCTTACTCCGCACCAGGTGATCGAGCAGACCGGCGTGTGCGAGAAGATCCTTGCCCGCTGGCCGCACAAGATCGAGTATCACAACGACATGTCGACCGGCTACAAATACCGTGAGGTCACCGTCGGCATGCGCGGCGATGTGCCCGACGATGAGGTCCAGGCCATCCTGGACGAGGCCGGCTGCGGTCTGATCTGGGCTTGCAACGGCCATCTGACTCACCTGTCCAAGCCGACGAC
This sequence comes from uncultured Collinsella sp., assembly GCA_902490325.1. GTDB lineage: Bacteria > Actinomycetota > Coriobacteriia > Coriobacteriales > Coriobacteriaceae > Collinsella. Next base: position 1,792 of record CABUDJ010000089.1, read on the forward strand.
GCTCGAGCTCGATCGCGTCGAGGACGGTCGCGCATTCAACATCAACCCCGCGGGCCTCAACAAGGGCGTCGCCATTGCGCGCTTCTGCGAGCACCTGGGGATCGAGCGCGAGGAGACGTTGGCGCTCGGCGACTCCGAGTCCGACTTCTACATGGCCGATCACGTGGGCACGTTCTGTCTGGTCGAGAATGGCCTGACGAGCGCCGGCGCGCCCGAGTTCCTGGCTGCTTACGAGAACGCTTTCGTTACGCGCGGCAAAATTGTCGACGGTTGGGCGGCGACGGCAGAGCTGCTGGTCGCGGCGCGTTCGTAGCGCGGCGTCGCCGCACTTGGACATGTCTTTTCGAGAGAGACTGGTGAGGTAATGTCCGATATCGAGAATCCGGCAGGCGACACGCGCCCGATTGGCGTGTTCGATTCTGGTTTGGGCGGTCTGACGGTTGCGCGCGCGATTGCGACGGCGCTGCCGCATGAGTCCGTCTACTACTTCGGCGACACCAAACGCTGCCCCTACGGCACGCGCACCGAGGATGAGGTGCGCTCGTTTGCGTTGCAGGCGGGCCGTTGGCTGTCGAAGCACGACGTCAAGATTATGGTCATCGCCTGCAACACGGCGACCGCCGCGGCCTTGCGTCTGGCCCAGCAGGTGCTCGATGTTCCCGTCATCGGCGTGATCGCACCGGGCGCACGCGCGGCAATCAACAGCACTCGCACGCGCCGGGTGGGCGTGCTCGCCACCAACCTCACCATTCGCTCGGGCGCCTACACGCGCGCCATCCAGGATCTAGATGCCGGCGTCGATGTATACGGTTGTCCTGCCTCGAGCTTTGTCGAGGTTGTCGAACACGAGCTCGCCTCGGGTGCACATCTGCAGGAACAGTGGCTTGAGAACGAGGATATTTTCGATACGCCTGCCGTGCGTGCGCTGGTGGGTGCCACGGTTGAGCCGCTGCGCGACCACGGCATCGATACCGTGGTGCTCGGCTGTACGCATTTTCCGCTGTTGGTGGGACCTATCCGCCATGCGCTGGGGCCTGGGGTGCGCGTCGTGAGTTCCGCCGAGGAGACCACGCGCGAGCTGACCGATATCCTCACGCGCCGCGAGCAGCTGGCGGGCGACGCCGCCGAGCCGCAGCATCGTTTTGCCACGACGGCCGATAACATTGCCGAGTTTGCGGTGGCGGGCAGCTTTATCTTTGGTCAGCCGCTCAAGAGCATCGAACATATCGATATCGATGAGCTGAAATAGATGTAAGGCCACCGCCAAAGTCTTCGCCACACCTTTTGCCGAAAGGATTTTTCTATGGAGTACATGCAGGTCAACCGCGCCAACGGTCGCGCCGCCAACGAGTTACGCCCCGTTAAGCTCACCCGTGGCGTCATGAAGCACGCCCACGGCTCGTGTTTGGCCGAGTTCGGCGACACGCGCGTGCTGTGCGCCGCCACTATCGAGGAGGGCGTGCCGGGCTGGCGAAAGGGAGCTAAGGCCGGCTGGGTGACCGCGGAATACGCCATGCTGCCGGCGTCGACCGGCAAGCGCTGCAAGCGCGAGCACGCCAACCGCAAGGGCCGCTCCATGGAGATTGAGCGTCTCATTGGCCGCAGCCTGCGTACCGTCGTCAACATGAAGGCGCTCGGCGAGTACACCGTCACCGTCGACTGCGACGTGATCCAGGCCGATGGCGGTACGCGTACGGCGAGCATTACCGGCGCCTGGGTGGCGCTGCACGACGCCCTCGCCATGTGGGTCGAGGCGGGCAAAATCGAGCGCATCCCGCTTACCGGCCAGGTGGCCGCCATCTCCATGGGCGTTGTCGACGGCAATACGCTGCTTGACCTCGATTATTCCGAGGACAGCCATGCCGAAGTCGACATGAACCTCGTCGCCACCGACACCGGTGAGATGATCGAGCTCCAGGGCACCGGCGAGCAGGCGCCCTTTGACCGTAAGCGCCTCAACGCCCTGCTCGACCTGGGCGACAAAGGCATCGCCGAGCTCATCGAGCTCCAGCGCCAGGCCCTCGCCTAACCTGCCAAAAAGGGACAGGTTTATTTTGGCAGGTTTTATCTGCGGAGACGTCTAGACACAAGACTGCCGTTGATTGAGAGGGGAGAGGCAGAGGCCCTCGTCGCCCTCGACGCGGCATTGCTATAGAGACAAGGAGGCCAGTTATGGCACTTGAGAAGATCGACATCGACACCCTCGACCCGGCGGCAACCATCGTCGTGGCAACCGGGAACGCTCATAAGCTCACCGAGATCGAGGCCATTTTGGGCAAGGTCATGCCCGAGGTGCGCTTTGTGGCGCTCGGCCAGCTGGGCGATTTTGAGGACCCCGAGGAAAACGGCACGACGTTTTTGGAGAACGCCATCATCAAGGCCCAGGCTGCGGTCGAGGAGACGGGCCTTATGGCCATCGCCGACGATTCGGGCCTGGTCGTCGACGCGCTGGACGGCGAGCCCGGCGTGTATAGCGCGCGCTATGCGGGCGTGCACGGCGACGATGCCGCCAACAACGCTAAGCTCCTCGTTAACCTGGAAGGCGTGGCGGATGAGGATCGCACCGCGCGCTTTATGAGCGTCGTCGCGCTCATCGACACGGATGGTCTGGTTACCTATGGCGAGGGCGCCTGCGAGGGCGTTATCGCGCACGAGGGCCGCGGCGACCATGGTTTTGGCTATGACCCGCTGTTCCTGCCGGTCGACACGCCGGGCAAGACCATGGCCGAGCTCACGGCGGACGAGAAGAATGCCATCAGCCATCGATTCTATGCGCTCGAGCACCTATCCGCCAAACTGACGGGCGAGGAGTAGGCCGTGCGTGCGGTGGTGCAGCGCGTACTCAACGCCGGCGTGACGGTCGACGGCGAGTGCGTGGGTCGCATTGGACGCGGCTACCTGGTGCTGCTTGGTGTGGGCCATGGCGATACGCGTGCCGAGGCCGACAAGCTGTGGGGCAAGCTCCGCGGGCTGCGTATCAACGAGGACGAGAACGGCAAGACCAACTTGGCGCTTGCCGATGTCGACGGCGAGGTGCTCGTGGTGTCGCAGTTCACGCTGTTTGCCGACTGCCGCCACGGTCGCCGCCCATCGTTTACGGATGCCGGCGCCCCCGATGTCGCCAACGAGCTCTACGAGTACTTCCTGACGCTTGTGCGCGAGGACGTTGAGCATGTGGCGCACGGTATCTTTGGCGCCGACATGAAGGTCGACCTGGTCAACGACGGCCCATTCACCATCGTCCTCGATACCGACAATCTGTAAGTAGCCAAATTAGCTACTTGCGCGTGTTTGTAACAGGGTGCTATAGTATTAGAGTTTTGTCTATCTTAGGGGTATTATCCCCTTTTTGAATTGCACCTTCTGGAGGCCCTGTTCATGGAAGAGATGGAAGTCAATCACGTCGACGACATCCACGAGAAGCTGAGCGATATGGTGGGCGATCGCGTCAAGGTGAAGGCCAACATGGGCCGCACCCGCGTCGTCGAGCGCATGGGCACCATCAAGAGCGTCCACCCCGCCGTCTTTATCGTCGAGGTTGACGAGCGCCGCGGCCGCAAGTCGCGTCAGTCCTACCAGTATATCGATGTTCTCACCGGTCAGGTCGAGTTGTTTGACTCCGAGAGCGGCGAGCACATTTTTACCCCGCTCGGCAACCAGCTCGAGGAGCACTAGCGGTGACCGATCGGTCCCTGGCTCTTTCCGCGCCGGCAAAGATTAACCTCTACCTGGGGGTTCATACCGAGCGCGATGACCGCGGCTACCACAGGGTCGATTCCCTGATGGCAGCTGTCGGTCTTTCCGATACCGTGACGGTTACGCCGGCACAGGCGCTGACCGTCCAGACGGTTCCGGCATCAGATTTTCCCATGCAAAAGAATACGGCGTATCGGGCTGCGGTTGCTATGGCCGAGCATTATGGTCGCGAGGCAAACATCTGCGTGACGATTGAGAAGCGCATTCCATTGTGCGCCGGCCTGGGCGGCCCCTCGACGGATGCGGCCGCGGTCATTGTCGCCTTGGCGGAGCTCTGGGGAATTGATCGCACCGACCCCGCGCTCGACGACATTGCGCGGGGCATTGGTGCTGACGTCCCGTTCTTTTTGCACGCGAGCCCTGCGTTCTACGTAGGTGGGGGAGACGTGCTGGCAACTGAGTATCCCGCGCTGCCCGCAACGCCCGTCGTGTTGGTCAAGCCGCGCGAGGCAAGCGTTTCGACAATTGAAGCCTATCGACGTTTTGACGAGGCCCCAGTACCTGCAGACAAACCCGGCGCGATAGCTTCTGCCTTGCGTGCTGGTGATGCCGAGACGGCATATGCGCTCATCCATAACAACCTGGGTGTCATTTCCGCACAGATGGAGCCGCAGATTCAAACGGTTCTCGATTGGCTGCGTAAACAGGACGGCACCGTTGCTGTAGATGTGTGCGGATCGGGTGCCTGCTCGTTTGCCATTTGCGACACCGCCGCCACGGCCGAAAGGCTTGCCAACGCTGCCCTGCAAAACGACTGGTGGTCCTGCGCGACGGAGCTCATTCCCAACACGGTTCGCATCGAAGGGTCGATTTCCAGTCTCAGCCGAACACATTAAGCGGATAGGCCGTTCCCGCAGTTAGCCGAACGCCCCCGAGGCCCCATCCGGGCCCCGGGGGCGGCATTTTCCCAGTTGAAGGAACGGTGGAGATGTGTTTCGATGGG
>CABUDJ010000090.1 GCA_902490325.1 uncultured Collinsella sp.
CTTAATTGCTGAAGTTAGGATTCGAAGAAAGGCCCCGCCTGGTGTGCGCGGATGTGTCCGCCAATCCGCGGCTGATGTTACATGCCGCTACGCGATGGTTGCGCTGTAAGAGGCGACGTCCTCGTAGGAATCGGTCAGGTAGGCGTCGATGCCGATGGTCGTGTTGACCAGGTCGTCAAGGCTGTCAAGCTCGCCGCTCGAGAATGTGAATTCCTCAGTGGCGTTGGTGCCGGGCATCAGGTGAGCCGAGAACCAGGGGTCCTTCATGGTGCCGTTGACATTGGTCTTGCCGGAGGGAGCGTAGAAGGTCAGGTCCTTGTCGCTCTTGTTGGTGATGTTAACAACAAAGCCGATGTCGCCCCAGTCGTCCTTGAACTTCTCGGTGATGGTGATGGTGCACAGGTCGTCATCGGCGACGGTGACGGCGGGGGAGATTTCGATGCTCTGGACGTCGTCGTCTTCGACTGCCTCATCGATCTCCTCTTCCTTCTCGGCCGCCTCGCGATCCTTCTTCACCGTACCGGACAGGTCCTTGTCGGACTTCGTAAAGATAAGCTTGTCGCCTTCCACCTCGAGGACGAGCTTGTCGTCCTCGAGCTTCAGGTCGTGCGACTCATCTTCGGCGGTAATCGTTACGGTGGTGGCGTCCTTGGCCTCCCATTTCAGGTCGGCGACCTCAAGGAACATGTCGAGGACGCCCGTGCCGTCTTCGTCGAGGATCAGGATACAGTTGAGGCCCCACTCCTTGAGCATATCCATGTACTCATCGGTGAGCTCTTCGCCGTCCAAGGTTCCACCCGAGTACTGCCAGCTGCCGACGAAGTTGGCCTTGGGGTCTTTGCCGCCGCCGCTGCAGCCCGTCAGGGCAAAGGCGAGCGCCAGGACGCATGTCAGAAATGCGAGTACGGACTTTTTGAACGTTGTCTTCATGGTGTCCTCCTTCTTGTGTGAAAGCCCATAGAAACAAATGCGGGGGTGGCGGACCCCCCGCCAATTACCAGATAGAGGGGTTAGGGCCTGGGCGTTCCGCAGTTGCTGCAGAACTTGCCGCCGTTTTCGCTGCCGCAGTTGGGGCAGAACCACTTGGCCGGTGCCGGGGCGGGTGCGGGACTACCGCACTCGGAGCAGAACTTGCCGGTGTTGGTGGCGCCGCAGCTGCAGGTCCATGCGCCGGCCGCGGGTGCGGCAGCGGGTGCCGGTGCGGGGGCGGGTGCCGGAGCCGGCTGCGGGGCGGCCTGCTGCTGTGCCTGGCCGGCGGCGAACAGCTGGCTGGCGTTCATGCCGCCCATGCCACCTGCCATGCCCATGCCCATAAAGCCGGCCATCGCGCCGTTGGGGTTGGCGGCTGCCGCGCGCATCGCATCGCTCTGGGCGCTGGCGATGTTGGCGGCTGCCATGGTGGGATCGCGCATGACTGCGGCCTTCTGCAAGTCCTTGATCATCTGCTCGTCTTCTTGCGAGGCGGCGATGGAGTTGACGCCAAAGCTCACGATCTCGACGCCGCGCAGGTCGCGCCAGTCGGCCGAGAGGACCTCGTTGAGCGCACGGGCGAGCTCGGTGGTGTGACCGGGGATGGCGCTGTAGCGGATGCCCATCTCCGAAATCTTGGCAAAGGCGGGCTGCAGAGCGGTGAGCAGCTCGGACTTAAGCTGGCTGTCGATCTTATCGCGCGTGTAGCTATCGGTCACGTTGCCGCACACGTTGGTGTAGAACAGCAGCGGGTTGGTGATACGGTACGAATACTCGCCGTTGCAGCGAACGGAGATGTCGACGTCCAGGCCAATGTTGTTATCGACCACGCGGAAGGGCACGGGCGAGGCGGTGCCGTACTTGTTGCCGATGATCTCCTTGGTGTTGATGAAGTAGACGCGCTGGTCCTTGCCTGCATCGCCGCCAAAGGTAAAACGGCTGCCGATATTGGCGAACGTTTCCTTGATGGAGTCGCCCAGATTGCCGCTAAAGACGCTCGGCTCGCTGCCGGTGTCAAAGACAAACTCGCCAGGCTCCAGCGCAACCTCGATGATCTTGCCGTTTTGCACCACGAGCATGCCCTGGCCGTCGTTGACGGCGATGACGGAGCCGTTGGAGATAACGTTGTCCTCGCCGCGCGTATTGGAGCTGCGGCCGCCGGTGCGCTTGCTGCCCTTGCAGGCCAAGACGTCAGCGGGCATCGATTCGCAATAGATAAATTCTTTCCACTGGTCGGCCATGACGCCGCCGGCAGCACCCAATCCAGCTCTCAAGAGTCCCATGGTGATCTTCCTTTCTCGTCAAAGGCCGGGTGGTATTGGTCAGAATGGCTAATCGTCCTTGTTGTCCTTCATGACAACGGTGGTCTCGGTGTGGCTGAAGGTGTCGTGCTTCTCGGTCAGGTTGAGCTCGCCACAGTAGCAATCGGCGTGGGTGGCCTCGTTGGCCGTCTTGAGCTGGCCCACCAGCAGCACGTCTGCGATGACCACGATGATCAACGGCGCGACGATGTTGATGAGGATGCCCTCGACATCAAAGGTGAGGTAGTCCGGATCGAAGGCATTTCCACCCATAAAGAGAATCTGGGAGAGGACAAACCCGATCACAAAGAACAGCACCGAGGCGATAGCGAGCTTGGGCTTGGAGCAGGGGAGCTCGCCAACCATGCGACCGGTCTGGCCGTTCATGGCAAACAGATAACTCTTGCCGTTCCACGAGGTGGAAAGCATCCACACGGGGAACAGGGCGTAGTCGCTGTCTTCCCAGGTGTAGTCGAGCTGCTTGCTTTCGACCGTGGCGTCGTCATACTCGTCGACGACGGTCTCGCGCAGGGCCGAGATCGTGCTCTCCTCCATGCGGCGCTCGGCGCGCGCCTTGCAGGTCTCGCAGTCCTCGTCGTAGCGGTTGGCGATGTAGCCGGGCATATAGGCGACCGAGAACGGGCGCAGCGCGTCGTAGTCAAACGGCTCGATGGCGTCCATATGGCCGTCGGGCATCTTGGACGATCCGTCGACGGGCACGCGCTTAAACGAGATATTTCCCTTGCGGTAGGCATCGTAGTGGTCGGTGGTCGTGACGGTGCGGTCGGATTCCTCGGTTACGGTCTCGTTGGTCGCATCAAAGCACACCTCGCTGTCCACGCGGGCGCCGTAAAGCCAAAACGGCACGTAGACGCCTTGGACTTCGTCGATGTGGTTGCCGGTGACAAAGCTCTTGGGCAGCAAGATCTTGCCCTTGTAGTGCTCCTTGAGCGCGGCCAAGACATCGTCGCGACCGAGTTTAAATGGAATCACCAGGTCGGGGGAGAAGTCGCCCGAGAGTTGACCGGGTGCCACGGCGGGGTTGCCGCAGTACGGGCAGGTGGAGACGGCGACAGTGCCGTCCGAGATCAGCTCGGCGCCACACGACGAACAGATATAGCCGGCGTTTTGGGCCAGTTCCTGCACCGCATCGTCGGATGCGGGCTTGGATGTTGCGGCTGCCGCATCGGCTTTGGCATCTGCCTTGTCCTGGCGCTCGCGATAGAGGGCCTCGACCTCCTCGACTTCAAAGCGCGAGTCGCAGTAGTCGCAGACAAGCTTTTGCTCGGCGCTGGCAAAATGCAGCGGGCCGCCACAGGCAGGGCACTGATAGTTAACGCTTTCGAAGGCCATGATCGGTCCTTTCCGTGCCGGGGGCTAGGCGCCGATGGCGCCGCCGCAGTATTCGCAGCGCCCACTGGCATCGGGAATGGTGGTGGCGCCGCAGAAGGGGCAGGTCACCGCAGTCTTGGGGGCCTTGGCGGCAACGACGCTATCGCGCGTCTCCTGACGCAGCTGCACCAGCGCGTCGCGGACTTCGGTTGCCTGACGTTTGGCCTCGCGGTACTCGATGGACCCGCGCTGCTCGATGGTGGAGTCGTTCACGCGCAGGTCAATCTCGGTAAAGTACGGCGTGTTGACGTGGATGGTCAGATTGAAGTCGTAATCCAGGTCGTAGCGCGGCGGGTCATAACTCTCACGCTCGCCGTCCTTGGTCTCGCGATAGATCTCGGTGCGGTGCTCGTCGATATTCATATCGCAGCCGAGCACCTGCGAAAACTCGATGATGTCGGGATTGGCGTCGCGCCAGCGCGTCTGCGAGGTAATGATCAGCAGGCCCGCGTCCTCGTCGAGCATGATATTGGTGCGCCCGGCCGAGAGCGTGCGCGTGGGATTGAACGATGCCAGGCGCTCGGCATTGGCCTCGCGATAGGCGAGCTGCTCGCGAATGTCGTCCGCGGTGCTAGAGCGATAGCCTCCAAAGAAGGGAGAGAGCTTGCCGACGCATTCTTTGCACAGGTAGCCTTCGTTGATCTTGGTCTTACCTAGAAGTCCCAGCTCGGTACCGCAAATCGCGCACTCTTTCTTCTCGAACATCTTGTCAAAGAAGCCCATGATTGCCTCCCATCAACAGGTAGCGTGTGTCACTTTTGATGATGGGGGAGTGTGCGATCTTTCACGATACCCAGACGGCTCAAGAGGTCTCCACAACTGGGACACATGGCCCATTTTTCATCCCCAAATAACTTGCGGTGAAATAGTTCCTAAATGGCGGCCTTAGAAGGCCAAACAGGAACTATTCCACCGCAACTTCTGGGTAGTCATTGGGGACGTACTTAAATGAGTAGCAGTTGGGGACACTCCATGCCGAATGTGGGCGCCGTCCTTGTTATGCCACGGTCACGGCGACCTGGGCGTAGCGGGTGCAGGGGCGCTCGGCGCGGGTTTTAACGCTGAGGGTGAGCACGAAGCGGTCACCGGGCTGCGCATCGGTGGGCACGGTGAACGTGGCGTCCGTCGCGTATTCCTGCCACAGCGACAGATCTTGAGCGCCTGCATAGCTCGTTGGTCCCATGGTGACATTCCAATGCGCGTCGAAGCTCCTACCATCGTGGTCGACGATGGTCGCTGCAAGGTCAATGCGCTCACCGGCTGCGGCGCTCATGTCGCCCGTGACCTCGGCAACATACGCCGGATGCGAGCAGGCCGCGGGCTTGTGGGCGCACCACTGCGCGCGGGCGGCGAAGTCTTCCTGATAGGCGCGCAGATAGGGATTAGGATTGCCATCGACGGGCGTGCCTATGGCTGCAAAGCCGGCAGGTGCGTCCGAGTCGGGATGCCCGTCGAGGAACATGCGGCCGAGCAACGTGTCAAAGTCGCGGTTATCGATGCCGCGCAGGCCAAACGGCAGCAGCGGGATATAGGTCATTGAGTCGCCTTCGGCCATAAAGTCGCCGCGCTCAAACTGCATCGCAGGCATGCCCTCCAGGCCCCAGTCCAAGCGCGCATGCTTGCCAAACTGAAAGCGCTCGGGCTCGTTTTCGTACACCTTGCCATCGCCATAGAGCATATAGCGCGCCATAAGGGGGCCGTTGCCCTGCGTGAGATTTTGCTCGGGCCAGGGAGCCTGGAACAACGGCAACGAATCGGGCTGAGCCATCTTGGCATCGACATAGCCGCCATACATATAGGGCACGCACCAAAAGATGAGATCGGGGAAGAGCTCACGCCCATGGTCGAGCCAAGAATTGTCCTGCCCCACGCCATCGGCAACGCCCATCACGCGCACCTTCTGATAGACATGCTGCTGCACAGAAGGCCATTCAGGCGTATCACGATAGCGCTCAGCAATACTCATCAGGGCGCGAACAATGGTATTCATGCCGCCCCAGCTGAGCAGCCAAAGCGTACGCGGGTCATCATCCAAGATTGCCTGAGCAATCACGCGCGAACCCTCAGTCTCCTCACGCACATCGCCCTCAAAGGCAACGTTGCCCACAAAGGTACGCTCAATCATCTGAGCCGGCGAAGGAAACGGCGGCTCACCGGCAGCGGCCGCATTAGCCTGCAGCTGAGGCCAAGCCTGGGCATATTCATTGCTCCAGAGGCTCTCGATCCAATGCTCAGGAAACGGTCGATACTCACGAAGCTCCCCAGCCGTGGGATCAGGTTCATGGGGCACAACATTCCACTCATAAGAGCGCCGCCCTTTGGTCCGCCAATGCGAATTCACCTCGCCGAGCGTATGAACCCCATCCCCAAGAAAGTGATACTGCGAAGCCGTATACACCACAGCCTGAACATCAAGCAAGTTGAGATACAGAGCCAAATGAACAAGCGAGTTCATATCATCGACTTCCATATCAGTAGTAACAATCACCCGAGTTAAATCGCGAGTCATAAGAAAGCTCCAACCAAAATCATTTCAGCCAGTTACGCGCAAGGCAAGACGGGACCCACGTCCCCATCGCCGTCAACCCGGCGGCCCGCCGGAAGCGCTCACCCAGGGTCAACAGCAACGGAAACGCAGCGGGGCCGAGGGCTTACCTCTGAAAATATTCCGCAGGGGGCGGCCCGGTTGCACAGCGCGAAGCGCGTG
>CABUDJ010000091.1 GCA_902490325.1 uncultured Collinsella sp.
CAACAACGTCCAGGAGCGCGCCAACCGCGAGATCAAGCGCCGCTACAGGGTCGTGCAGTCCTTCCCCTCGAGGGAGTCGATGCTGCGCCTGACGTGCGCGAGCCTCATGGAGACCGAGGGGCAGTGGTCCCAGCAGCGCGTGTTCTCCGAGGCCTCGGCCGCCGAGGGCTTCGCCGAGCCCGCGGACAGGCCGGCCCCGACAGAGGGGAGGCGCCGCGCGCTCGGGCGGCGCGCCAGGGAGATAGTGGACGAGATAGTCGAGAGGCGCGGTCTCAAGAAGGAGTAACATCGGGACTTGCAGCGACGGACCTCAGGACACTCTTACACCACGTCTGCGCGCGCGACCGCCTCGATTACGTGTTTGGCGAGAATCGCCGTCGTTACAGCGCCCACGCCACCCGGAACGGGAGTAATTGCGCCAACAATCGGCTCCGCAGCATCAAAATCGACGTCACCCACCAGCTTGCCAGCGGCCTCGTCCCAATTAATGCCAACATCGATGATCGTCTGGCCCTCGCGAACCGCGTCCACACCAATCGTGCGCGCGCGTCCAACGGCCGCAACCACAATGTCGGCAGCACGGCACTCGGCAGCAAGGTCGCGCGTATGCGTATGGCACGTTGTCACGGTCGAATTGCGCGCCGTAAGCATGGCGGCAACGGGACGCCCGATCACCAGCGAGCGCCCGACCACAGCAACCTTAGCTCCATCCAGCTCAACGCCGTAATGATCCAGCAGAGCAAGCACGGCTTCGGCTGTGCAGGGGGCAAAACCCTCGCCGCGCCCCGAAAGCGTGGTGAGCAGCGAAGCCGGCGTCATGGAGTCAACATCCTTGGCGGGATCGAGTGCCGCGGCGACGGCGTTCTCGTCAAGGCCGGCGGGCAGCGGGCGGAACATCAGACAGCCATGAACAGCAGGGTCGGCATTGATGTCCTTAATAGCCGCCAACAGCTCGTCCTGCGAAACATCAGCGGGAAGCAAAACGCGACGAGCCTCAATCCCCACTTTTTCGCAGCGCTTGAACGCACCGCGCTCGTAGGATAGGTCGTCCTCGCGTTCACCCACACGCACGATAGCCAACGTCGGAACAATGCCTCGCTCGCGCAGGGCTGCGCAGTGAGCAGCGAGTTCCTCAGTCAAAGCGCGAGCAACGGGAGCACCCTTCAGCAGTTCAGCCATGGCTATCCTCTCTTCCTTGCAGCGTCGGCGGCGCGGCGCGCCAGCGCATCGGCGCGCGGCAACCACGTGTCGAGCAACTCATCACACGCCGTCTCGAGCTCCTCAGCACGAGCGCGATCCTTCATAGACGTGGTGTTGGCAAAGAGCGTCAAGCTCGCGCCCTGCATAGCGGAACGGCAGAACACGGCGCCGCACGCCACATCGGACAGCAGCTGACGCGAACCCTTGTCGGCCATGTCCTCGAGCAGCGCCAGTGCACGCCCGCAGGCATCCATAATGCGATACGGCGGCATAGCGGCCGCATGCAGCGCATCCTGAATCGCGGTCGCTCGAGCCGGATCGCCACGCGGAATACCATACGCCGCGGACACCTGCCCATATGCACGAACGTCCTCGGCAACCAACTCGACAAGCTCCTGGGCCAACTCATCTGCCTGGGCAAATGCGCGCGTCAGGTCATCCGCACGATCAACAAGCGCGGGACTGGTCGCACCGTAGCGGGCAACCATTCCGCACAGCGAGGCGCCCAGCGCGCCCACAAAGGCGCTCGCGCTGCCACCGCCGGGAACCGGCTCGCGCGCGGCCAGCGCCTCGGCAAACCCGCGGCAGGTCTTGTCCATCATCTCTTGGCTCATACACATGCACCTTCAAGTCATATACATCGGTCGGGTGGCAACCGCCGACCGACCGCATCGATCACGTAATGGTGCTAAGTCTAGCCCATAAGCACATGAGCGTCAGCGCACCTGGCCATCGCGGATTTCTATGGCACACGATAGGCGGCAGCGACACAAACATGGGACACATGGCCCACCTTTCGAGACTTCCGGGCAGCGGCAACTGGGGCATACATATAGGTAAGGAGCCCTATGTTGGAGCAAGCTCATCACGGCACCGGACGACGAATGGAAGAATAACCGCACAGTAAACAAAGGCATCATGTGCACGCGCAACCGCTGCCCCAGCGATCCGCGGCGCACGATGTCCCTGGCAGACAAGGAGGACGCCACCATGAAGAAAAAGACCCTATCGATTCTTTCCCTTTGCATCGCCCTCTTTGCCGCGTTTGCCCTTGTCGGCTGCGGCGGGAGCGCATCGGGCGGAGGCGGCAGCACCGCCAAGAGCGAGAGCAAGGAAAAGGCCCCCGTCGCCAAGAAGACCGACTTTATCTGGTTTAAGGTCGAGATGCCCGAGGGCGTCGGCGTAAGCGACTCCGCCGGCAAGAATGCAGACAGGGTCCAGCTCACCTTCCCCGAAAACGAGAACGCCTCGGCCGATCGTTTTATCCCCGTTTGGAAAAAAGCGCTGACTGCCGAGGAATCCCACGCCGACCAGGCGGAAAAGAAGGGGGATACGTTCCAGTGGAAGGATGGCGGGTCCATCGAGTATAACGGCAGGACGTGGCTCGTCGGAACGTACGAGGACAACAGTGGCATCACAACCCTCCTCTTTACCGACGTTGAGCCGGGAAGCATCTATGTCCTTATCTCGAACTTCGACCTGCACAAGAAAGAAGCCGAGGCGCTTCTCAACTCCATCGAGTTCCCCGACGACATGAAGAAAGCAGTTGACGAGGCACGTGAAGTCGAGATTTCGAGCATCGAGATCAAGTAACGGGGCACCCGTACGCGCCTACGCGAACCCGCGTAGGCGCGCCCCATTAAAACAACGGGCGCCCAACCCGGGGAGAGCCGACAGCACCGGCCCTCCCCTCTTTTGGACCCGTGCATATTGCCACTTAACGGCGCAAATCCGGCCCTCAGAATGGGACACATGGCCCACCCGAAGGAGCCGTCCACGCGTACAGTAAAGGGAGGTAACCCATGGACGATTACAGATCGAGGAGGACACGACCATGGAAAAGAAGGCCTTTGCGATTCTCACCCTCTGCATCAGTCTCTTTGCCGCGGTTGCCTTGGTGGGTTGCGGTGGCAGCGGCGGCGCTACCGGCAGCGGCGGTGGCGGTGGAGCGGAAAAGCCAGCCGTGGATATGAGGACTGACTTCATTTGGTTTAAAGTCGAGGTGCCCGAGGGCGTCGAAATCACGGACGTTGCAGGCGATACCGCCGACAGGGCCCAGTTTAAGTTCACCGAGAGCGAGCATGCCAGTGACCGCTTCATCCCCGTCTTCGATCCTGACAAGAACGCCGATGAACTGTTCGACTACGAGGCAAAGTGGAAGACCAACTCCGGATGGACCGAGAGCGATCCCGTTAAGTACAACGGCAAGACCTGGCGCAGCGCCTACTTTACGCACTCGGGCGGCGTGACGACCGAGTACTTCACCGACGTTGACGGTGGCAGCGTGTATGTGCGCATCGACAACGTCGAGGAACACAAGGACGCCGTCGAGACCATGATGAAGTCCCTGGAGTTTGCCGACGACATCGCCGAGGCCAAGACCGAGGCCATGGACGTCAAGCTCGACGATATCGAGATCAAGCGCTAAGCGACTGGCGAGTGCAGCGGGAAACACGGGCGCAGTGCAAACAAGCGACGGTACCCCAGCGCTTCGTACCCAGGGAGGGCCGGTAAACCGACCCTCCCTTTCTTATGCCGGTAGCCAACGAACGCGAGGATGCCGGACGCCGGAACCGCTCCAAATGTAGCAACAGTACGAAAACGACAAGCACCCCAACACGTCCGCCCGCCGATTTATTGCGCCGCGCAGACAATTAAACCAGCATCTTTAAACATCTGAGCAGTATAGTGACCAAAACTATCGCATAACCGCACCCTGCGAACGGAGGAGTTATGACCGAACACCACGCCATCAGCCGTCGAGCATTCACGTTGGGCCTAGGACTCGCAGCATTGTCGCCATTTGTAAGCCTGCCCGAAACCGCGGGATTGGGCCTTCCCATGCGCGCGGCATTTGCAGAAGACACGCCCACACCGGCGGCCAACCTCGACAAGTTCGTCATTCGCCTTCGCCCCGCGGGCTATTTTCGCACCGCGAGCGTCAACGAAGACGGCAACGTCATCGGCAACGTCTGCCACCTATTTAATGACGGCACGTCCAGCAAGCTCATCCTTGAGCACGAGCTGACCGATGCAGATAATACAGATTGGTATGCCATCCGCACCTTGCTCAATTTCGAAGAGCATAAAAAGACAGGCTACAGCATTTGGTCGGTCGATGGCGACTCGGACAAAGATGGAAAGGTCATCCACGTATGGAGCGGCGAGTATGACAACAAGCCCAGCCGCGCTTTTGCGTTCGAACGTCAGTTAAACGGAACCTATATCATCCGAGATCGCACAAACGAGAAAAAGGATATTAATTACCTGGCAATAGAATCGAATGGCAAAGACCAGGACAACAACAAGATCTGCCATAAGAGGAAGAGCATTCCGTGGGAGCTCGAGCTTGTCGGTTACGACAAGGGCAAGACCAATACCACAGTTAGCAGTATCGACTGGATCACGTATAGCAGCTACGTCGATGGGCCATGTTGGATGAGCCACGTCGACGACGACAAGTACCTCGACGAACTGAGCATCCCAGGCACGCATGATTCGGGCAGCTGCAGCGTCGACAACGACACCGAGCCCCAAACCTCGCTTGCAAAGTGCCAGCAGGATTACATCCCCACGCAGTTGCTCGAAGGCGTTCGCTACTTTGATATTCGACTCGGAAAGGGTGAGAACCCCGGCATTGACCACGGAGATTGCTACCTGCTCAAAAAAGACGGGAACTTTATGCATCTCTCCGATGTCATCGGGTACTTCAATACGTTTTTGAGCGAAAACCCGAAAGAAGCGCTCATCATGCTCGTGTCGCGGGGCAACGACGAAGCTACCGATGAAAGCCTCACGACGGCTTTTGCCAATGTTATGGACAAGAACCCCAATCTGTTCTACACATCGAGCCGCATCCCCACGCTGGGCGAGGTGCGCGGGAAAATCGTCTTGCTGCGTCGATTTAGGCTCGCCGGCAGCAGCGTAAGCGGCCACACGTGGGGCCTCGACCTCACCGAATGGGACGACAAAATCGCAACGCACACCGACAGCGCCTCTATGTGTCTCGTTCGAGACGAGCGGGGCTTTGAAGCCGTGGGGAAAACGGGTGACGAAAAGCCCTATTGCACCAAGGTATATGCCCAGGACCATTACGAATGCACAGGAACCGACAAAATCAGCTGGGTCGATATGGCGCTGCAGGAGACAACCAAGCTCGCCCGCATCATGGTGGACGTCGAGGACGATGCCGGGGCCAAGGTAAAGGTCCTGGAGCACAGCTGGTGCATCAACTACACCAGCTGCACGAACCACAAGCAAGGAAGCAATCCTTTTACCGCGGCACGAGTGGTCAACGAGCACCTGTACAAGAGTTCGTATATAAACAACACCGGAAATGAGAGCACAAAAGAGGACTGCCTCAAGCACATTGGCATCATCGCATCCGACTTTGTCGATGCGGCACTGGCACGGAGCATCTACCAGCGCAATTACAATTACGATACGCAGCACAAGCAGACGGCTTCGTACTACCTCCCGACCCGCATGCACATGACGTATGGCGATTCGCTGAGCGATGCCTCGCTCCAGGACGGCAAGACCGTTGGCGAGGGTCATTTCCGCCTTGTCGACAGCAGCAACGCGCTCAACGTGGCAGCTTCGGGCCATGCGTTTACCATTGAATACGTGGATGTCGATGCCCTGGGCAACGAGACCGTTACGGGGCTGCAGGGCTCTGTGCCCATCGATATCGATCCACGCGCGCTGACGCCCCATTTTGAGGGACTCGAAGGCCTTAAGGCCGGCGAGGACGTACGCGCAAAGATCGCGGCGTCACTCGAGGGCAAGCTCGAAGGCGATGCCTGCACAGCACAGCTCGAGTTTGTGCACGACGCAAACGGCGCTCCGGGCACGGCGATGGCCGAGGGCGAGGCATTTGCCGCAGGGACGTACTGGGTGCGCGCGAAAGGCCTTTTGGGCGACGCGGCACAAAACTACACGCTTGCCACCGACGGAGCCGCGAGCTTTGCCGTGACGGCCTCGGGCGGCGCAGGCGGCACCTGTAGCCTATGGCGGCGTTTGGGCCAAGGTAAA
>CABUDJ010000092.1 GCA_902490325.1 uncultured Collinsella sp.
CGGGGGGGGGTTCGGCTGGCTACGGAAACGGCCTATCCGATCAATGTGTTCGGCTGAGATCGGAAATCAACCCGTCTCCGAAGCCCATGGCTCGCCATTCCTCGCGAGGCAGCCTCTCTTCCATGAGATCGAGGAGGCGCGACCTCCATGAGGTGGCCGGCGCGATGGTTTCGAGCATGTAGCTGAGTACAGTGAGCGTGCCGAACATCTTGTGGTTGCCGACCTCGTGGGGCTCGTGCCAGGCGGTGTCATCCCTTGGGATCATGGGTTTGGTGCCGAGCGTCTTGTTCCAGAGGCGGCTATGGTGGGCACAGCAGTTCCTCACAGTGTTGAGCGCCACGAGCCAGGATTCGGCCACCTTGGCGCTAACTCCGAGCGTGCCTGCTGTTATCCCACGCGCTCGAGCTTGCCGACGAGTTCTTCTCGGTCTGCCATGAGGCCGCGCGAGATCAGCAGGTCCGCCTGCTCGTCGTAGGTGAGGAATGGCTTCTCGTACTTCATCTCGGCTCCTAGAATTTGAAAAAAAGACCCGCCAGTGTGCATGCTAAGCAGGGGCCGGGCGGGTTTACTGGCTTCATCTTAACGTGTCCCCTCGGCATTGGCTATTGAAATACTAGAACGCGTGCCCCAGCTTGTCCGTTAACCAATTGCTCTTGGCTCGGCGACATCGGCATGGCGCTCAAAGGCACCTCAGATCGCTGCCAAAATGCCTATATTTCGGAAGCGCGAGGAAAAATTAGCAATCCCTGAGCACAACCCGATTTTTGTCAACAATACCACGGTTAGAGACTTTGCCAATCTCCCTCGCGTATGGCATCTTCAGATTTTGCCGCATACTACCGGATACAGCCCCTCTCTAATCACCGGCCTGTGGAACGGGCGCATGGCGATTGCCATCCTTTCAATCGGTAAGTAAAATTGAGACATGATTACGCTTGTCGACATATCCGCTGCTGTTTCTCGTGTGCTGTCTCGTTACGACGTCCGCGAGGCATACCTATTTGGCTCCTTCGCCCGTGGCGAGCAAACGCCAGATAGCGATATTGATTTGCGTCTTGTCTGCGGTGAAACAATGACGTTCGGCACGCTATACGAACTCTCCCTTGAGCTCGAAGAAGAGCTCGGGCGAGATGTTGAGATTGTCACCAACCCTCCCGAGCATATGCGCCCTGCATTTCGCAAGAGCATTG
The DNA here is from genome assembly GCA_902490325.1 of uncultured Collinsella sp. Lineage (GTDB taxonomy): Bacteria > Actinomycetota > Coriobacteriia > Coriobacteriales > Coriobacteriaceae > Collinsella. Next base: position 1,191 of record CABUDJ010000092.1, read on the forward strand.
AAAAGGATGAGGTGCGTCTCTATGAAGCGGCGTAAACGGGACGAGGAGCTCATCGGGGTCATTCTTTCCGATTGCGAAACTCTGGCTAGACGAATCGATTATTTTGATGCCACGGAAAACTCTTTCGTTAGCGATCGGAGCGAGGAAGGTGAGCTTGCTTACGACGCGATCATGAGCCCCGTCTACAGAATCGCCGAGGATGCACTCCATCTTTCCGATGAGATCCAATCGGCTTTTCCGGAGTATCCTTGGAACGATATTGGGGGTTTTCGAAATTTCGTAGCACATGGATACGTAGCACATGGATATCGAGAAGTCGATCGATCCCTTGCATGGAAAGTTATCGTCGATGATATTCCTGAGCTAGAGAAAGCGTTGCGTATCTTCAGACAGCGCCAGAGCTGATGCAGCCTTGGCTGACGCGGCTCCTTTGGTATCCCAAGCGCTGGTGGTCGACGGCTGCACGATCGACGCCCGTACCGAGGGGCCAACCTTATCACGCCGGCGATGGCCTAACTCGCCAAAAAACCTCGATGCAATTGCGTTGCGCGTACCGGCGACGTGTCGCCCGTATAGAATCAAAGCATCCGCCCGCCAGCTATCAATTGGATTGGACGCCACATGGAGATCCCCAACACCCTGTGCAGCAATGTCTACGACTTTGCGTTTTGCCCCGAGCCCTGTTACGACCGCCTGGTAGACCTCGCCGATCCCGAGGACTGGGGTCCCAACAACCGTATCCTTAAGAATTACCTGTCGTTCTCGTTTAGCCGCGCGGTGTTTCTGACCGAACGCGACGTGAACCAGACCGCGCCGTCCAACCTGCCGTTGGTGTTCGACGGCGACCGCTGCCTGTTCAACACCGGCCTGTACACGCGCCGCTACGAGACCATCTACGGCCTGTTTGAGCCCAACACCAGGCCCGACGCGCGCCAGCGCTGGTTTTTGAAGGGCTTCTTTAAGGAAAGCGACCCCATGCTGGTCTCGTTTGAGTACCTGCCGTGCCGTGTGCGCTTTACCGAGGACCCCTCCGAGCTGGTCTTTGACTACCGTCTGCCGATCCGCTCCAACATCGACCACATCCTGGGCGACGAGGAAAACCTCACGCGCATCCCCGCCAGCCTGATGGGGGAGGGCAACTCGCTGCTGCTGCGCCGCGCCTTTGAGGGCGCCGTCGTCGAGGCCGCCCGCCGCGCCGCCGCCAACTACACGCTCGCCGTGCCGCAGTTCTACGGTGGCCGGATTCAACTGCTTCTGCCGCTGTGCCTAACCGGCGACAAGCCCGAGCTGGCGCTGACCATCCAACGCGAGGACGGCTTCTACGCCGCGCGCACCTGTCTCACGCTCGAGATGGCCTACAACAATGCGCGACTCATCTGCCGCCCCGAGACCTCGTGGATCAAGCGATAAAGGCGCGTTGAGCTGCTGGTTTGCTGTTTATTTGGACTGCGCCAGAGCGGCCAACGCCCACTAATTTAAAATCGTGGGCAAAAAGTACTTGGTAAACCACGCGCGGCTATGATAGTATCTCTTTTGCCGAAAGGCGACGGGCGATTGGCTCAGGGGTAGAGCATATCCTTCACACGGATGGGGTCACAAGTTCGAATCTTGTATCGCCCACCATCTAAAGCGCAGGTCAGAGGTGTTAAGCCTCTGGCCTTTTTCTTTTTGACACCAAAGATGGCATCAAAACTGACATCACAATCGAATCCATGTTGTCCGAGACGCCGTTTTTTGAACGCGCTTCACGTGCGCGCTTCATTTACTGACGTTATCTTCCGTTTTTTTGGTCAGCGTTTGGTTTACTTCCGGTACTTACCCGCTGGCCGTCGTCCTGGCCGTAAAGCTCCCCGCGGGCACATGCCGCCGCCTTCCCGTTCGGCCACCGGGACGTCGCGAAAAGTTTTTCAAAAATTGTCCTTGCATCGCCGTCCGAGTTCCCGTATAGTACTTCTTCGCACGGGGGCGTAGCTCAGCTGGGAGAGCGCTTGACTGGCAGTCAAGAGGTCAGGGGTTCGATCCCCCTCGTCTCCACCCGAGCATTGAATGAGGCTCCAACGCAAGTTGGGGCCTTTTTTCATATAGGCACACAAGGTCAAAGGCGGCACCATGATCCTCCTTGTCGACAAGATCGTGCGTTGAACGACCGTCGCGTGCATGGTAGTATTTCTCCTCGTGGTGCAAAACTAATGCAAATGGATAGCCGACATTACTATCACAGCCACTAACTACAAGGGCTCTTGGCGCAACGGTTAGCGCAGGGGACTCATAATCCCTGGGTTCTGGGTTCGAATCCCGGAGGGCCCACCAGAATTTCCAGAAGGCCAGGCACTATGTCTGGCCTTCTTTCTTTTATTCTTTCTTTTATATAGCTTACATATCGGTCGATAGAAGGCCGTCCTGCCAGCTTCCGGGCGCCCCGGGTCGGCTGCCGGGACGCCGCGGCGGAAAGTTTTTCCAAAATTGTCCTTGCATCGTGGTCCGAGTTCCCGTATAGTACTTCTTCGCACGGGGGCGTAGCTCAGCTGGGAGAGCGCTTGACTGGCAGTCAAGAGGTCAGGGGTTCGATCCCCCTCGTCTCCACCCGAGCATTGAATGAGGCTCCAACGCAAGTTGGGGCCTTTTTTCATATAGGCACACAAGGTCAAAGGCGGCACCATGATCCTTCTGGTCGACAAGATCGAAAAAAGCTTCGGCGCGCGCGTCCTCTTTAGCGGCGCGTCCTTCCAGATCAACCCCGGCGAGCGCTTTGCGCTCGTGGGTCCCAACGGCGCTGGCAAAACCACCATGCTCAAGATCATCATGGGCATCGACAGCCCCGACGCCGGCCAGGTCCAGTACGCCAAGGACTGCCAGGTGGGCTACCTAGAGCAGGAAACCAACCTGGAGCACAAGGACACCACCATCCTCGCCGAAGTCATGGCCGCCGCCAAGGAAATCCGCCGCATGGGCGAGCGCGCCAACGAGCTGCAGGCCCAGATCACCGAGCTCTCTGAGCAGGGCAAGGACGTCGATGCCCTATTGAACGAATACGGCCAGGTCCAGGATCGCTTTGAGCGCCTGGGCGGCTACGAACTCGAGAGCAACGCCCGCAAAATCCTGTCCGGCCTGGGCTTCAAAGTCACCGACTTCGAGCGCCCGTGCTCCGAGTTCTCCGGCGGCTGGCAGATGCGCATCGCGCTGGCCAAGCTCTTCCTGCGCCATCCCGACCTGCTGCTCCTGGACGAGCCGACCAACCACCTGGACCTCGAGAGCGTCCAGTGGCTGCGCGGCTTTATCGCCAGCTACGACGGCGCCGTCCTCATCGTCAGCCACGACCGCGCCTTCATGGACGCCTGCGTCGACCACGTGGCCGCCCTCGAGAACCGTCGCGTGACCACCTACACCGGCAACTACAGCAGCTACCTTAAGCAGCGCGAGGACAACTTGGAGCAGATGCGCGCCAAGCGCGCCGCCCAGGAGCGCGACATCGCCCACATGCAGGTATTCGTTGACAAGTTCCGCTACAAGCCCACCAAGGCCGCCCAGGCCCAGGAGCGCATCCGCAAGATCGAGCAGATCAAGAAGGAGCTCGTCATCCTGCCCGAGGGCCACAAGCACATCGACTTTAAGTTCCCCGACCCGCCACGCTCCGGCGACATGGTCGTGGGCCTGGAGGGCGTATCCAAGTCCTACGGCGACAAGCACATCTACAGCGACATCGACCTCAAGCTCTACCGCGGCGAGCACGTGGCCCTCGTCGGCCCCAACGGCGCCGGCAAGTCCACGCTCATGAAGATCCTCGCTGGCCTGGAGCCGCCCACCACCGGCACGCGCGACCTGGGCACCAACGTGGGCGTGGCCTATTACGCCCAGCACGCGCTCGAGGGCATGACCGAGTCCAACACTGTCCTGCAAGAGATCGACACCGTCACGCCCAAGTGGACCGTGCCGCAACAGCGCAGCCTGCTGGGCGCCTTCCTCTTTAGCGACAACGACTCCATCGAAAAGCAGGTCCGCGTCCTCTCCGGCGGCGAAAAGGCGCGTCTGGCCCTGGCCAAGATGCTCGTGGCCCCCGAGGCACTCCTGTGCCTGGACGAGCCCACTAACCACCTGGACATCGACTCGGTGGACATGCTCGAGAACGCCTTGCAAAACTTCCCCGGCACCATCGTGCTGATCAGCCACGACGAGCACCTGGTACGCGCCGTGGCCAACCGCGTGATCGACATCCGCGACGGCAAGGTCACGGTTTACGACGGCGACTACGACTACTACCTCTACAAGCGCGAGGACCTCGCCGCACGAGCCGCCGCCGAGGCGGCGGGGGAGAACGCGCCGGCTGCGGCCAAGTCCTCCAAAGTAAGCACCGCTCAGCCCGACACCCCCGCTGCTGCCCCCAAGCCTACCGAGGGCAAAAAGACCAAGGAGCAAAAACGCGCCGAGGCCCAGGCCCGCGCCGCGCTCAACAAAAAGCTCAAGGGCGTGCGCAACCAGCTCAAGAAGATCGAAGCCGAGCTCGACAAAAAGCGCGCCCGCTATGATGAGCTTATGGAATTGATGGCGAGCGAAGAGCTTTATGCCGATCAGGACAAGTTCAACGCCGCGCTGGGGGAATATAACGGCCTTAAGCAAGAGCTGCCCAAGCTCGAGGACGAATGGCTCGAGCTTTCCACCCAGATCGAAGAGGAGACCGCGCGTGAACTCTCGTAAGGCCGCTGCCGTGGCGATGAGCATCATCGCCATCGCCTGCCGCGTTTGCGGCATCTTTATGAGCGCGATGACCGTGCTGCTGTGCTTTAGTGGACTCACAGCCAAGCTGCAGATCGTCGGCTTTGTCGTCGAGCTCTCGCGCGCGCTGCCGAGCGCCATCGCCGGCTATGGCGTCATCACATCGCCTTTCGGCGGTGTGTTCCGCCTGGATTACGCCATCGTCGCCGTCATCCTGTTTGTGGCCGACTACCTGCTCACGCGCGCCTCGCGCCGCGTCCGCTAGGGGAGCGCTATGTCCAGCAGCTACCTCATG
>CABUDJ010000093.1 GCA_902490325.1 uncultured Collinsella sp.
CAGCCTGCGACTACCCTCGAGAACCGAGCTCTACACCAACATTCGCGACACTACCCTCCATGTTGGGAACGATGCTGCCCTCGGTCACCGCGTGCACGGCCAGGCGCATGATGTTGTCGTAGCCGGTCTTGCTCAGGATCTCCGAGATGCGACGCTTGATGGTGCCCTCACTCATAAACAGCTCGGCCGCGATCTCGCGACGGCTTTTGCCCTCGCAGGCAAGGCGCAAAATCGATAGCTCGACATCATCGAGTGCCGCCGTACCCGAAAAAATGCTCTCGGGCGGCTTGGGAAACGTGCAATAGCCCGCCAACGTGGAGCGCATCACGGCGAACAGCTCGTCGATACCGACATTCTTGTACACAAAGCTATCGACGCCCGCCTCGCGAGCCTGATCGACAAAGGTGATCTCGGGCATGCCGGTCATGATAATGATGCGGCACTCGGGCAGCTGCTCCTTGATGCGCGCCGCCGCCACGATGCCGTTGGAATCATGCTCGGTGCATACGTCCATCAGTATCATGTCCGGACGCTCCTTGAGCGCGACACCCAAGGCCTCGGAGGCATCGGCGATGGCGGAAACAACGGTCATATCGGGCTGGTCGCCAACGGAGCGCGCCAGGCTCTCGCGCAGGATGGCCTGGTCTTCGACGATTAACACGCGGATCATGAGCTTCTCCTTTGGGACGTGTCGTTGGCGTTAAGCGGGATGGACACCGCAAGCGTAAAGGGCGGGGCGGCGTGGACCTCCAGGCTACCACCCAGATCTTGCGCGACATGCCTCATACCTGGGATACCCGTTCCCTCGCGATACGATACGGGGGCCGGCGCGCCGTCATTAGAGATGGTCATGCGCGCAATGTCGCATCCGTTCGACTCCTCCTGCCACAGGTGCACATGGACCTGGTGGGCCTGCGCGTGCTTGGTGGCGTTGGTCGAGGCCTCGCGGATAATCTGCAAAAAGGCCGCCGCGACACGCGTGTCCTCGGGAAGCGACCCCTCTACATCAATCTGCACGCTCACCAGACCAAAGGCATGAATGATATCGCCAAGCTGCTCCGCCGGCTCGCTGTCGCCGCCGCTGCGTAAGTCGTCGGAGATTGTGCGCAGCAGCGGATCGATCTGCTCGAGCGATTCGTCGTCAAGGCGACCCTCCTCCAGATAGCGATGGAGGATGGACAGGCGCTGACCGATTACATCGTGCACGCGGGCGCGCATGCGCAGGTAGGCAGCATTGTCGGCGACCTTTTTGACCTCTTCGATCTGGGCTTGGAGCTCTTGGCCCGCAAGCTCAAGCAGGTGATTGGCCTGCGCCAGACGGTCGTGGGCATGCGCGTACTCCGTCACGTCCAAGCCAATAATGCGCTCAAAGGGACGGCCCGAAACCATAACGGCATCGCGTGCAAACAGGCGGATTTCGGACGGGGATACCTCGACCACAGCGCGATCTTCGCCAAAGCGACCCAAGTCAATCAGGGCGCGGTCTTTGCTTCTCTCGGGCGGCTGCATGCCCAGCTGGCGCAGGCTGCTCCACGTACCGCTCATATCGCGCAGGTCGGTGGGCATATGAAGCTCCAGCAGGTTTTTGCGCATGCAGCGATTCATGAGCAGCGGGCGACCCTTTGGGTCCAGATACAGAATGCCCACGGGAATCACGTTGATGGTCTCGATGGTCGAAAACGCGGTGATGTCCTCTTGGCGGTTGCGAACGTCCATCAAAAGCGCCGCGATGGAGCGGAATAGGAAGAACGCGGCCTCTGCGACAAGAACCGCCGTCCATGCCGGACCCATGACGCAGACGGCAGGCGGCGTCGCGGCGGCAACGAGCAGCAGCTCGACCAACATGACGGGGCGACGATAGTGCACCATAAGCACCACGCCATAGATAACAATTGCAGCGTTGATCCACAGCAGCGCACCCGCCGCCTTGGCGACGACGTAGAGCGGCGCCACCAGATATGAGCCGCTCGATGCGAACAAGATAAGCGCCGAGATAATCAGGTGAAGCACCAGGCTCGCCTCGTAGGCACAGATCACCTTGCGGTTATAGGATGAGCGGCGCGACACGATGAGAGGAACGTGAATCATCTGCAAGCACGCAGTCAGGGCAAAGACGACGTCGAGCGCGACAATCTGGGGAAGAATGAGCGGCATCTGCATGGTCACTCACCTGCCCGCGGCATCAAGACGATCATGCGCAGCTGGCCTGGCTCGCCCTCAAGACGATACGCCACGTTGCGACCCTGCAACTCGCGCTCGAGTTCATGCGCGGCAGGCGTCTGTGACAGGTCTTCCTCGTCGTCGGAGAAGAGCGTGGCACGCAGCTCAACACTGCACGAATCGTGATCGCTCAAGTGGTACATGAGCGCCGGATGATCGGTGGTGTAGGCGAAAAACGCAAAGTCGTACACGCAGTCATACAACGCGCTTACCGTGCTGGCATGCATCGGGCGTCGTATGGCGATAATCGAGGCACAATCAACATCGATGGTGCGCAGGTCACTTGCCAGCTCGTTAGCGATCAGCTGGATGCGGTCGCGATCAAAGCCACTCTCCCCGTGCTGTGCCAAAGTAAGCGACCCCTTGCGTTTGCAATAGGCGACAAGCATTTTGGCGCATTGCAGCATGCGAAAGCGCTCGCGCGAAGACGCCTCGTCGGCCAGCGGCGGCAACGAGCTCAGCACGCCATACATCTCATCAAGTGCACGGGCAAGCGCTTTGTCCACGTCTTGCACCAGCAGGGTTTCGGCCTCCTGGTCCGCCAAGTGCGTCTTTAAGTCGTAGTCGGCCACAAGCAGCTCGTTTTGACGCTGCAGGTCCATGCGTCGATGGGCCAGCTCGCGGTTGAGCCCGTTGAGCTCCGACACATCCTGGGCAAGCAGGGCAGATCCGCCCAGCAGCGAAAAGGCTCGGTACATAACGTCGGGGGCAGACGGCACGGTAAAGGCATGGGCATGCCCGTGTTCTTGGGCCCGCAGCTCCTCGCGCACGCCCACTGGCATCGGCTGCGACGCCGGCGTGGCGTAGACTTCCTGCAAGTCACGCGTCAACACTTTGAGGTCGAGCGGCAGGGTATCGAAGATACCGGCAATACCGTGATACGACGGGATAACACCACAATCGAGGCAGATTTCCATCGCCACCACGCACAAGACGCAGTAGACGAGTGAGAAATTGAGCCTCCATGCCCATGGCACACGCAAGGCGTACGAGACGGCAAAGAAGGCACCGCCCAGCAGCACGAGCGCCGCCGTAAACGTAAAGCGCTGGATTCGAAAGGACGAGGAGCGCCCCACCAGAACAAAATATGCCACGAAGTTAAATGCCGTCCAAACCAGCACCGCGGCGTAGCCCCAGCCATATGTATAATCGTTGCTCCAGGTTCCACTCGAACGATCAAAGTGAAAGACCTGCCGATGGAAATCATTGGTAAGCACAAAGCCAATAAGCAGGAAAGCCGCGATCCATAACGCGGTACGGTACCGGTGTCCCACGCGATGCTGTTCCAAGCCCGCAAGACGAAGGCCGCACAGCTGGTAGAGCAGCGGAATGAGCGTCATGGGCACGTAGTACAGGTACCACAGGATTGTGGCGTAGATGGGCGTGAACGACTTGTACTTAAGAATGACCTCGATCATCCACAGGGTACAAATGGCGGCGATGGCAACAACGCGCCGGCGCAAGACGAAATCTAGGCAGCGCAGGTACGCCAGCACGCCCCAAATTGAGAATGCAATTGCGGCAATGAGCAGCGGGAGGGAGCTCGAATGGATGAGCCTATCCACGACCTCCTCGCACACCTTGCTGTTGACGGGCACGGTGTTGGAAAGACCGGGGTCCGAGGCAAACAGTGCCGGTAAGGCTACAAAGAGTACGAGAAAGAGCGCCGCAATGACGCCGGCAACGGCAAGCACGCGGTGACGATACGCATGGTGCGTTATGCCGACGAGGAATCGCGGCATGGCGAACAGCCTGCCGCCCCTGGGATCCACGACCGGCGCGGACCGGGCGGCCGCATGGCCGATATGTCGCTCACGGGCACCCATAGTGCTTTTAGTGTACCGACAGATGGGCTCAAAAAACGGGCCACATGTCCCAAAATCCGCAGACGGCAAGGCGCCCGGCGAGCATGAACTGCTCGCCGGGCGCCTTGGTTAGGAGGCTACGGTTGCTGGAGAGGCCTAGGACAGGTCTGTAAGATTTGAGTCTAGGGTTTTCCAGGTGCCGTAGATTGGGTCGAATGGGGAGCGCCGCGTACTTAAGGTACGCAAGCGACGAATGAGGCCCAAGGTACGGTGGCTGGGAAAGCCTAGGCCAGATCTTCGCCGTTGGAAGCGATTACCTTCTTGTACCAGTCGAAGCTCTTCTTCTTGGAGCGCTTGAGGGTGCCGTTGCCCGCGTCGTCGCGGTCGACGTAGATAAAGCCGTAGCGCTTGGACATCTCGCCCGTACCGGCGCTGACCAGGTCAATCGGACCCCAGGTAGTGTAGCCCAGCAGGTCAATGCCGTCCTCGGTCACCGCGTCGCGCATGGCCTGGATGTGCTGGCGCAGGTAGTCGATACGGTAATCGTCGTTGATGGAGCCGTCCTCCTCGACAACGTCCTTGGCGCCCAGGCCGTTCTCGACCACGAACAGCGGCTTCTGGTAGCGGTCGTACAGGTCGTTGAGGGTAATGCGGAAGCCCAGCGGATCGATGGCCCAACCCCACTGGCTCTGCTGCAGATACGGATTCTTGGCACCAGCGAAGGCGTTGCCCTGGGTCTTCTCAACCTCGGGGTTGTCGGCCCCGGCAGAGCAGCGGGTGGAGTAGTAGCTAAAGCTGATGAAGTCGACGGTGTTGGCGGCCAGGATCTCGCGGTCCTCGTCGGTCATGCCCACATCGATACCCAAGCGCTCGAGCTTCTTAACGGCATAGGCCGGGTAGTAGCCGCGGCTCTGGACATCGACAAAGAAGTAGTTGTCCTGATTGTCGAGCTGAGCCTGGCGCACATCGCCCGGACGGCAGCTGTAGGGATAGTAGCTACCCGCGGCGAGCATGCAGCCGATCTTGACCTCGGGGTCGATCTCGTGGGCGATCTTGGTTGCCCACGCGCTGGCGACGAGCTCGTTGTGGGCGGCCAGGTACTCGACGGCCTCCTTGTTCTCGCCCTCCTCAAAAACCAGGCCGGCACCCATAAACGGCAGGTGCAGGATCATGTTGATCTCGTTAAAGGTGAGCCAGTACTTCACCAGGCCCTTGTAGCGGGTGAAGATCGTGGTCGCGAGGTTCTTGTAGAAGTCAATGAGCCTGCGGTTGCGCCAGCCGCCGTATTCCTTGATGAGGTGAATCGGGCAGTCGAAGTGCGTGATGGTCACGAGGGGCTCGATGCCGTACTTTTGGCACTCGCGGAACACATCTTCGTAGAAAGCCAGGCCGGCCTCGTTGGGCTCGGTCTCGTCGCCGTTGGGGAAGATGCGGGTCCATGCCAGGCTCATGCGGAAGGTCTTAAAGCCCATCTCGGCAAAGAGGGCGATGTCCTCCTTGTAGTGATGGTAGAAATCGATGCCGGTCTGTGCGGGATAGTAGTAGCCGTCCTCAAAGTCGAGCATCTTACGCTGGCCGGAGACCACCGCGCGGCGCTCGGGGCCGTGTGGGGCTACGTCCACGTTGGCCAGGCCGCGCCCGTCCACGTCGTAGGCGCCCTCGCACTGGTTGGCAGCCGTCGCGCCGCCCCACAGGAAGTCTTTACGGAAAGCCATGCATCAATCCTTTCACACGCTGTTTGTCATAGGCTCAGTATCTCTATAAACGGCACGTCGCTCAACGGCAACGGCGCAGGTCGACACTTCTTTTCGCTCCCGCATATCGGCAGACGGTGCGCTCCTGACACTTTTTGATACCTCGCGTGCACGAAAAAGCACCCGCCCACACGCCGCGAACGTCAAGTGAGTAGACTTTTTGGCAAAACTCAACCAGACCCGCCTTTGACGCCATCAAAACCGACGCTCCTATAAGTTGTCAAGAGGCAGTTTGCGGGAGCGCTCTCTCCA
>CABUDJ010000094.1 GCA_902490325.1 uncultured Collinsella sp.
CTCACCGACTACGCCAGCGACCTGCTGCTGGCGCGCGAGCGACGGCACGGGCGATCTCATCCGTTTCGAGCAGCGTTCCGTCCACCATGAGACGACGCACGCCGGCATCGAGCAGCTGAGGAACCTGAGGCGTGAGGTCGATGGGGTAGGCGTCGTACAGGCGTGAGCGGCCGTGGATGTCGGTACGCACCGGCATGACCTTTCCGTCGATATTCTTGAGCGAGAGCTTGCGGGCACGCAGGCGGCAGTTGGCACAATCGTGGATGCAGCCGTTGGCAACCTGCAGAATGCAATGCTCGCTTGTCATGACGCGCGGGCGGCCAAAGACGGTGATGCCCAGAGCCGCGGGCGCGGCGGCTCCGAGCGAGACAATCTCGTCGAGTGTGATCTCGGGCGAGAGCCAAAACGCACCGGCTCCGCGCCCGGCAAGCGCCTCCATGCAGGGCGTGTTGTGCACCGGCAGGCAAGAGCGAATCTCGGCCGTGGCGCCGGCATGCGCGGCTACGGCGAGCTCGGAGATATTGCCGACGGCGACGGTGGCTCCGGCATTGATCCAGGGATCGACGCGTACGTGGTCAACGGCGCGGCAGACCTCGTCGAGTACGGGTACGATGCCCTGCTCAAATGCATCGGCGGGGGAGACACCGGCGGCCTCGAGCGCATCGGTGGTCATATAGATGCGCGTGGCGCCCTCGGCACGAGCTGCCTCGGCGGCTTCGAGCGTGTTGACGGTGGCGCAGATCTGCGGCTCGTCGCGGTAGTGCTCGGGCATGGGTCGCGTACATTTGTCGAGCACCGGCAACTCGAGCGTTTTCTCGCGCTCCTCGTACGGTGCCAGAATGGCCTCTTCCAGCGCCTTACAAGCGGCGGCGCGCACCTTGTGCACGGCGGAAAAGCCCATACCGCAGCCGGCGTCGAGCGAAACGTCAAAGCTTGCGGCCTCAAAGGGAGAGGAGCCCATGCGCCCGACGTGCTCAACCAGATCGGATGCCTCGACGGCGCGGGTCTTGGCGGCCTCGACGGTGAAGCCCGTGGCGGTGGCGGTGAGCGCGGGGTTGTCACAGCAGGTGAGTGTGACAGTAAACGGCTCGCCCAAGCGCGCCACGACGGACACGTCAACAGCTCGGCGGCGCAGCACATCGCGCTTGAGCGCGGCGCCAGCGGCGTCGATGGCGCGCTGACTGCGAATCACGCGGACGCGGCAGCCCTCGGGCATGCTGCGGGGCACGCGGCACTCAATGATGTCACCGGCGGCGGCATCATCGGCGGCAATGGTGGTCAGGAACTGGTCAAACTCGTTATCGTGGCGAAGCTCCAGCAGGTCGCCCTTGCCCACGGGCTCAAACAACTCAATGCGGGCGATGGCGGCGCGCCGACGGCGGTCGTCGGGCTTGAGGCCGCGCACATCGCGGTTGGCCAGACGGCTGCCCAGTACCGTGCCTACGATCTGGCCGCGGTTGTTGGAACGCTCATAGCTCATCATCTCGTCGCCCGAGGTGCCGTCCTGATAGGCGTGCGTAAAGTCGCGGTTGAAGCAGCGCTTGAGCTGGCGCTGGCGGGCGGCTACCTCGTCCTTATCTACGGCGACCCCGGCCAGCATGTCATCAATCTGGTGACGATACACATCGACGATGGAATACACGTAATCGGGGGCCTTCATGCGGCCCTCGAGCTTGAGCGATGCGGCGCCGGCGTCATACAGACGGCGAACAAGCTGCGACGTGTTGGTGTCGCGCGGGCACAGCGCGCGCTCGCGACCGGCAGGGGAGAGCGAGCGGCCGTTCTCGTCGATCAGCTCGTAGGGCAGGCGGCAGGGCTGGGCGCACATGCCGCGGTTGGCCGAGCGGCCCGCCATGGCAAAGCTCGAAAGCAGGCACAGGCCCGAGTAGCAAAAGCAGATGGCACCGTGGCTAAAGACCTCGAGGTCCACATCGGGCGCGGCGTTGTGAATGGCGGCGATCTCGTCGATGGAGAGCTCGCGCGAGAGAGTCACGCGGTCGGCGCCCTGCTCACGGCACCAAAGGGTTCCGCGGTCGTCGTGGATGTTCGCCTGGGTCGAGATATGTGTCTCGATGCCGGGCATGGTGCGCTTGACCTCAAAGAACAGGCCCCAGTCCTGGATAATGAAGGCGTCGGCGCCCAGCGTGGAGCAGCGATGGATGAGTTGCAGCGCATCGCCCATCTCGGACTGTTTGATGACGATGTTTACCGTGACGTAGACGCGCGACCCGGCTAGATGCGCGGCGCGGCAGGCTTGCTCAAAGGCCTCGTCGGTAAAGTTGGTGGCCTTGCGGCGGGCGTTGAAGCTGCCCATGCCGCAGTAGATGGCGTCTGCCCCGGCGGCGAGTGCGGCGGCAAAGGGCTCGGGCCCTCCGGCGGGCGCCAAAAGCTCGGGTCTGCGGTTGGTGGTTCGACTGGCGGTTGCGGTCATATCCTGCCTTTCAAAATGCTCAGATAATCAAAAGTATAGTGGCGCCGTTGCGGCAGGCGATGCCCGTGCTCCAAGCGGGATAAAGTCTTCAGCAGCTTGGACTGGCTGCTCCACATGAGAACCGTTCAGCGGTTCGGGGAGACCGTTGGGCGATAAAATATTCTCGCAAGCTGATAATATTCTTGCATCAAACAGAAACCTTGAGTACCATCCCAATCAAGCGCGGTGTTCAGACCGAACTGTGCCTCCCGGTGTGAACGCCGCGCTCACGCTTTCTCAACTGATCGTAAGGAGATAAACATGAGCAAGACCGTCGTGTCTTCCGATAACGCACCCGCAGCCATCGGCCCGTATTCCCCTGGTATCCAGACCGGCAACATGGTGTTCCTGTCCGGCCAGCTGGGCATCGACCCCGCAACCGGCAAGATGCCCGAGGGCGTCGAGGCCCAGGCTAAGCAGTCCCTCGCCAACGTCGAGGCCCTGCTGACCGCTGCCGGCGCTACCTTTGCCGATGTCGTCAAGACCACGGTCTACCTGGCCGACATCGCCGACTTCGCCGCCGTGAACGAGATCTACGCCTCCAAGTTCGAGGCCCCGTTCCCCGCGCGCAGCGCCTTCCAGGTTGCCGCCCTTCCGGCTGGCGGTCTGGTCGAGATCGAGGTCGTTGCCGCTCTCTAAGGCGTTGGCCACAACTAAACATGACATGCAAAAAGACCCTGCAGCGCGTGCGAGCTGCAGGGTCTTTTGTCAAGTGACGGATCGCTTGTGGAGCCGCGCTTCATGTTGCCCGTTAGCCCTCCTTGCGAACTTTTTGCAGGTAGCGGTAGACGCTGGGCTCCGAGATACCCAGCGCGGTGGCGGCGCAGGCCACGGCGCCCTTGAGCATGAACACCCCGTTGCCGTTGAGGTGGCGAATGACGTCCACGCGGTCGCTCTGACCAAGCGACGCCACATCCAGCCCGCGCGTGCTCAGCAACTCGGCAATGCTGCGGTCGATGAGCTCCTGTGTGGACTCCGAAAGGCTTTCGACCTCGATAGGGGCGGGCTCCGTGCGCGTCGGCGCCGCGTCGAAGCACGCCATGAGCTGCTGCGCCATGGCGTTGATGGAGCGCACGGTCGAGAGGTCGGTGTTGACGCAGAGCATACCGACGATCTCGTCATTCTCGCGGATAAAGTACGTCGCTGACTCCAACGTCTTGCCGCCGGCACCGCGCCCCTCGTAGCCCGTAATAAACGGCAGGTCGCGATACTTGGCGTCGTGCATGATCTTGAGTGCCAGATCGGTGGCGGGACCGCCGACCTTGCGGCCGCTCACGATGCCGTTGCGAATATCAACGATGGCGTGGTCGGGATCCGAGAAATCGTGCAGCACGATTTCGCTGTTTTTGCCGAGTATCTGCTCCAGAAAATCGACCATCGGCAAAAAGCGACGTACGGTCTCGTTCACGGGCAACTCCTTTGGGTGAAATCGGAAATGTTCATAACAATTTTTTCTCATGGTAACACGCTGCCCATCATCTCGTATATCCGCAGGTACATTGCGTAATGCAGACGAACGGTAGGAATTTAGCGGTAAACGGTTGACCAAAAGAAAAGTTAGATGGTATTTTGACCAGACACTTTCCTGACCTGCGGAAATGCGTTATTTCAGCTGAAGAATAGTCTGATAACAAAAAATTATTATTGAGAATGAGAATCATCTTTAATACGATATGCAATGAAGGCACAACCTCAACCCCGCACTGCGTCACAATAGAGCGTTAGATGCGAAAACAACTACTTCGAGGATTGGTGGTCAAATGACCCAGGAGACGGTTACGAACGGCACTGAAGCCCTGTTCACTCGCGAAGGCATGCCTCCCGTTAAGGAAATGATCCCGTGTGCCCTTCAGCACGTACTGGCATCGTTTGCCGGCATCATTACCCCGGCGGTCATCATGGCCGGCGTCTACGGCTTTAATAGCCAGCAGAGCACCGACATCATCCAGGTCGCGCTCATTCTTTCGGCGATCGATACGGCCCTTCAGGCCTTCGCTCCCTTCCGTCGTATCGGCGGCGGCCTGCCCATCGTCATGGGCGTTTCGTTCGCGTTCCTGCCGGCCCTGCAGGCCATGGGTGCCTCGGGTTTTAGCTTTGGCGCGCTGCTGGGCGGCGAGATTGTCGGCGGTGCCGTCGCGGTCCTCTTTGGTCTGGCCTACAGCAAGATCAAGTGGCTGTTCCCGCCCGTCGTGACCGGTACGGTCATCTTCTCCATTGGCGTCTCTCTCTATCCCACGGCCGTCAAGTACATGGCCGGCGGTATGGGTACGCCGCTGTGGGGCACCCCGCAGGCGTGGTGCGTCGCTCTTATCACCTTCGCCGTGGTCTTTGCGCTCGCCAACTTTGGCAAGGGCACGCTCAAGCTGGGATCCGTGTTCTTTGGCATGATCGTTGGTATGATCGTCTCCATTCCCTTTGGCATGATCGACTTCTCCAGCGTCGCCACCGCCCAGGTCTTCGCCCTTCCCAAGCTCATGCCCTATGCGCTCGAGTTTGATCCCGAGGTCTGCATTACCCTCGCCGTCGTGTTCCCCATGGTTGCCATCCAGGTTATCGGCGACGTCTCTGCCGCCTGCCTGGGCTCCATCGACCGTATGCCCACCGAGCGCGAGCTCTCCGGCGCTATCGTGTCCCAGGGCCTCACCTCTATGGTCGGCGGCCTGCTGGGCGGTCTTCCCACCAGCGCCCTTGGCCAGAACGTGGGCATCATCTGCTCCAACAAGGTCGTCAACAAGTGGGTCTTTGTGATCATCGCGGCCGTCTTTGCCATCGCCGGCCTGTTCCCGCAGCTCTCTGCCGTCCTTTCCGCTATCCCGCAGCCCGTCATCGGCGGCGCGACCGTCGGCGTCTTTGGCACCATCACCATGAACGGCGTGCGCATGTTCACCCGCGAGGGCCTCACGCAGCGCACTACCACCATCGTCGGTACCTCCGTCGTCTTTGGCCTGGGTATCTGGATGGCCAGCGGTTGCCTTGCCGGCGAGGGTATGCCCACCTGGGTGCCCACCGTCATCGGCTCCAATGCCGTAACCCCCACCGCCATCATGGCCATTGTCCTTAACCTGATTCTTCCGCAGACGCCGGTCGTGGCTCAGCACATCGATGCTGCCAAGGACGCTGCCGTGGATCTGGTCTTGCCCGAGAGCAAGAAGTAACCAATTCGGTGCTATTCGTCGGCGGGCGCATCGCCTCGAACGGG
>CABUDJ010000095.1 GCA_902490325.1 uncultured Collinsella sp.
TAAGAAGTTTGTGTGCCGCCCCTTATGGGGCGGCACGTTTTTGTGGGGGCCGGTTGGGGCGGTGACGTTGCTTAGAGGGTACACTGGGTAGCGTTGGCTATTCGTTTCCTCTTGTGAGGTGTTGGTTATGGGTAAGAAGTCTCGGGCTCGGGTTGCTGCGGCGGGAACTCGCAAGGATCCTGGTCGTCGGGTTGCCGAGGGCAAAAAGGCCGATCGTGCCGAGAAGGACAAGAAGGTCGGCGCGCATGCTCATCCTGAATGGGCGCCTCATTTGAATTCGGCTAGTGAGGATTTGACTGCCAAGTTGTTTACTCTGGTCGAGGTAATTTTGGGCGTGGTGCCCCTTGTGGTTATCGGTTTATTCTTGGCTTCGAAGGACGCCACGAGTGTCAATAAACTCACCGAGGTCTTTTCGCAGGAGCCCTCGATGGTGGTCACGTTTATTTCTGCGTGCTTGCAGCCGTTTGTGGCGTACATGCTGTATATGGTCTACCGCAAATACTGCGAGGGCGATGCTGGTTTTGTCGCCGGCAACCTGATTGGTCTTTTGTGCTCCGAGATCTTACTGCTCAATATCCCGGGCGTCATCGGTATGGGCATCTTGTTGTGGCGTGTCTGGCGCAACGTCGCTCCGCACTTTGAGAGTTGGTTGTTTGAGCGCCGTGCAATGGGCGTGCTGGCAGACATCGCGGGCTCACTCGTGATTTTAGCCTTGGCGTTTATGTGCGCCACCGCCGCCCGAGGTCTCGCGGGCATGTAGTCTGTCCTCACCGACTACGGAGCGCGGGGCCGTCGCGTGCTCGTTACAGAAAAGCTGACAAGAAGTTTGTGTGCCGCCCCTTTGGGGCGGCACTTTTTGTGTGGGGTCCCTGTCTCCACAATTTCCGTCAAGCTTTTGGTTAGATTTTGGTCAGTTGGCGTAAGGGTGGAAGGCCAAAAGATTGTTGGCGAAAAAAGCTCAGAGAAAGTGCTGGTAGGGGAGTTGTTGAGCTTTTCGACAGCTTTTGAGCAAAAGAAACTTTGTGGCTATTGCCGGCGATTGCGTTGTCGCGGTCATGGCGGTGCGGGATGCTGGTCGTAAGCGTCGAACGCTCCGATTTAGGAGGCCAACATGGACCTGTTTCTTGAGACCCCACAGCAACAAGCCGAGCGTATGCTGCGGCAGCAGCGGCGGCTTATAGAGATGCAAATGCAAGGGGTTGCCAACCAGGCGCCCGTGCAAAACGTCGTGCCCGCTGCTGTACCTGCAGCTGTGCCCGGGTGTGAATCGGCGCCAGAGGCCTATTCCGTACAGCAAGATTCATATGCGCAGGAGCTCGCGTTCGACAAGCGTCGTGCGCGTCGTCGCCGCGTGGGCCAGCGCCTGCGCACATTGGCGATGATCGTGCTCATCCCGCTGGGGCTTGCGGCCATCTTTCTGGCGTCGTATGCCCTCACGTGCATCCTCAACGGCGCATCGCCCAACGAGGTGCTCCAGCATCTAGCGGCCCTGGGCCAGCGCCTAGGTGACGTCATAACAACCATCCAGGTCGGTTGGGAAGACTGACGTTCGCCACCATTGGTCTTCTTGGATGCAAGGATTATCGCCACGAGTGGAATCCTTGCATCTTGCGGGTCATGTCGTGCGACTTAATAGTATTATTTAAGATAAATAATAATAGCAAATGAACGGAGGTGCTCGGTTGAATCTGACTTTTGAGGGATTTTTGAAAGGCTATTGCCGAGAGCTATCCGGACAGCAGTCGCTGAGTTTTAGAAAACTGCTTGAGCAGGCGACGACGGTTGCGCCGCGCGTGGCGGAGCCTCTATTTTTGCTCGCTTTGGCGCAAGGAAAAGCCGAATACGTTCTGGGTTTATCCGAGGGCTCGTGGATGGAAGAGGATTACCGAGGTGTTTTGTCCTTGTACGCCCAAACGGGTAGCCTGGCATCTCTATGCGCCGAGGACAAACTTCCTAATCGTTATGCCAACGTTTGGCGTGCGTATAGAGCGGTGAAGGAAAAGCCAGTGGCGGACAGAAGAATCAACGCCCTGATGCGAAAAAGAACGTTGGGAGCGCTAGAGGAATCGGGTGTAACGCGCTACGGTCTCTGCCGCGATTTGAATCTGAATAAGGGAAACGTGTACGCATATTTAGCCGGTGATGACTCAAAGGTGAGCAGGGAGACGGCGCGCCGCATTATGGAATATGCGGAGGAGAGGGGCGCCCAAGAAGGGGCCGGGCGCCCGGTGCGTATGGCGGGGTAAGATTGATCGCGGTTTTGATTGGTGCTCGATTGGGTTTGTTGGGCGGAGTTTATGTCTGCTATTGATATTGTGCTTGTTGTGATCGCCTTGGTGGCGGTGGGGGTTGCTGTGGCTTGCGCCCTCCAGCTCAAGAGCCTGCGTGCCGAGTTGCGGGAGCGTGGCGACAGTAGCGCGGAAACGCTGGCAGCACTCGAGCAGGCCAACAACGCGCTCGATGCCCTGAACGTCGCGCTGGCCGAAACTCGCCGCACGGCCAATGCCATCGCGCAGCAGCAGACGACAGATGCGGCCGTGGAGCAGCAACGTTACCTGACCATCGCACGTGAGTTTTCGCAAGCTGGTGACCGGATGGATGACCTGCGCCGCGAGACGGCCCAACAGCTCGGTGCCAACCGCGAGGGTATCGAGCATCGCCTGGACAAGGTGCGCGAAACGGTCGATGCTCAGCTGGGCGCCATCCGCAAAGACAACAACGTGCAGCTCGATCAAATGCGTGCGACGGTGGACGAGAAGCTCTCCCGCACGCTCAACGACCGACTGTCGGCATCGTTTAAGCAGGTGAGCGACCAGCTCGAGGCCGTGTACAAGGGCCTGGGCGACATGCAGTCCATCGCCACCGGCGTGGGCGACCTTAAGCGCGTGCTGGGCAACGTGAAGGCGCGTGGCATTTTGGGCGAGGTGCAGCTGGGTGCAATTCTGGCGGACATCCTTACGCCCGACCAGTATCTGGAAAACGTCGCCACCAAGCCCGGCGCCTCGGAGCGCGTTGAGTTTGCCGTCAAGCTGCCGGTGGACGAGGGCGATCCCGTGCTGCTGCCGATCGACTCCAAATTCCCGGGCGACGCGTACGAGCACTTGCTCGACGCGCAGGAGTCGGGCGATGCGGAGACCGTGGCGGCTGCGCGCAAGACGCTCGACACCATGGTCAAGCGCGAGGCAAAGGACATTTGCGAAAAG
The DNA here is from genome assembly GCA_902490325.1 of uncultured Collinsella sp. Classification (GTDB taxonomy): domain Bacteria; phylum Actinomycetota; class Coriobacteriia; order Coriobacteriales; family Coriobacteriaceae; genus Collinsella. Next base: position 3,204 of record CABUDJ010000095.1, read on the forward strand.
TACCTGAGTGTGCCGGCAACGACCAACTTTGGCATCATGTTCGTGCCGTTTGAAGGGCTGTACGCCGAGGTCGTCAGCCGCTCCGGGCTTATCGAGACCCTGGGCCGCGACTATCACGTCAACGTTGCCGGCCCCAGCACCATGGCGGCCATTCTCAACAGCCTGCAGATGAGCTACCAGACGTTTAGGCTGCAAAAACGCACCGACGATGTACTGCGAGTGCTCTCCGCCGTCAAGGCCGAGCTGCCGCGCTATCAAAAGGCGCTGCGCCGCGCCCAGCAGCAGATCGAGACCGCGGGTAAAACGGTCGAGGGCATTATCACCACGCGCACCAACGTCATGGAGCGCAAACTCAAGGATATCGACGCGCTGGAAGACGCCGACCAAGCCGATGAGATCTTGGGACTCACGCCCGCGGGCCTTTCCACAGACCAAGAAGACGAGGACTAATTGCAACAAGGCAGCGGGGCACCGGCGCAAACGCGGGCACCCCGCTGCCTTTCACATCGCGCTTGCCTGAAGTGCGCTTTAGTGTGCAACAATGGCGTTTCGCCCTATCAGACGCGAAAGGAAGCCCATGTCTCAGAGAAACACCAGTCCGCTGAAACGCTCCACCGTGCGCCGCACGCTGCAGCGGTTTTGGGGTGTCACGCGCACGCAGCCGCTGATTGTCTTTCTCTCGGTGTTCTCGTCGGCGGGCTACATCTTTTTGCTGACGTTTGCCAATACCTATGTGATGGCCCTCATTGTCGACCGCGTTCAAGCCGGTCCCGTGGCGGGTGATCAGGTGTTTGAGGTCTTCGGCCCCTATATCCTGGCGCTCGTACTCGTTAACCTGGTGGGCCAAATCCTCTCCAAGCTGCAGGACTACACCGTCTACAAGCTCGAGATTGCGGGCAACTATCACCTGGCGCGCCTGTGCTTCGACACGCTCTCCAATCAATCCATGACATTTCACACCAGCCGCTTTGGCGGATCGCTCGTGAGCCAGACGAGCCGTTTTATGAGCGGCTATACGGGGCTGGTCGACGTGACGGTGTATTCGCTCATCCCCACCATCACCTCGGTCATCTGCACGGTGGCGGCGCTCGCCCCGGTGGTGCCGACGTTTACCGTGATCCTGGTGTGCATCATGGCCGTCTACATCGCGTTTGTCTGGCTTATGTACAAGCGCATCATGCCGCTTTCGGCCGCGACGTCCGCCGCGCAGAACAAGCTCTCGGGCGTGCTCTCCGACGCGGTCACGAACATCTTGGCCGTCAAGACCTGCGGGCGCGAGGACTTTGAACGTGATCTGTTCGACGCCGCTGATCGTGCCGCGCGCGATGCCGAGACGGTCTCGATGCACGCCATGATGCAGCGCAACTTTACGACCTCGGGTCTTATCGTCATCACCATGGCCGTGGTGAGCGTATTCGTGGCGGGCGGCAACGCGTGGTTTGGCATCTCGGCCGGCTCGCTCGTCATGATCTTTACCTACACCTATAACCTCACCATGCGCCTGAACTACGTAAGCTCCATGATGCAGCGCATCAACCGCGCGCTCGGCGATGCGGCCGAGATGACGCGCGTGCTGGACGAGCCACGTTTGGTGGCAGATGACCCGGACGCCCCCGAGCTCAAAGTGACCGAGGGCGCGATTGATTTTGAGCAGCTGAGCTTTGCGTACCGTGACGCTGCGGCGGGCGAGAGCGTGTTCGATGACCTGACACTTCATGTGGCGGCGGGCCAGCGCGTGGGCCTGGTGGGCAAATCGGGCTCGGGCAAGACGACGCTCACCAAGTTGTTGTTGCGCCTGGACGATGTACAGGGCGGCCGCGTGCTCGTGGACGGCCAGGACGTCTCGCGCTGCACGCAGCAGAGCCTGCGCCGTCAGGTTGCCTACGTGCCGCAGGAGGCGCTGCTGTTCCACCGCTCCATTCGCGAAAACATTGCCTACGGTCGTCCCAACGCCACTGATGAGCAGATTCGCGAGGCGGCTCGCTTGGCTAATGCGACCGAGTTTATCGACCGCTTGCCCCGTGGCTTTGACACTATGGTGGGCGAGCGCGGCGTCAAGCTCTCAGGCGGTCAGCGTCAGCGCGTGGCTATCGCCCGCGCCATCCTAACCGACGCGCCGATTCTGGTGCTCGACGAGGCGACGTCTGCCTTGGACAGCGAGTCCGAGGCGTTGGTGCAGGAGGCGCTCGAGAATCTGATGCGCGGCCGCACCTCCATTGTGGTGGCGCACCGCCTGTCCACCGTGGCGGCGCTTGACCGCATTGTGGTGCTGGCCGATGGCGAGATTGTCGAGGACGGCACGCATACGCAGCTCGTCGAGGCGGGGGTTGAGGCGCTCACACACCTCAACGG
>CABUDJ010000096.1 GCA_902490325.1 uncultured Collinsella sp.
CCCATGCTAACGCAAGAGCGCGGCCCCGGAGCCTCATTGCCGTGTCCAAGACCGTTGGTGTCGATGAGACCGTTGCCGCCATCCAGGCGGGGTATCGCCATTTTGCCGAGAACCGCCCGCAGGAGCTGGTTCGCAAGCTCACGGGTCTGGCGGAGCATCCGGAGCTGCCCGAGGTGCGCTTCGATATGATCGGCAACCTGCAGACCAATAAGATCAATGCGGTGCTGGGCTCAGCCGAGCTGATTCACTCGGTGGGTTCGCTGCATCTGGCGCAGGCGATCTCGAGCCGTGCTGTTCGCAAGATTGAGGCAGGCGAGCTCGTCGGCCCCCAGCGTGTGCTCATTGAGGTCAATGTGAGTGGTGAGGAGTCGAAGGGAGGCTTTTCACCCGATGAGATTCGCGCCGCCGCGGGTGAGCTTGCAGAACTTGAGGGAATTTGCGTACAGGGGCTTATGACTATGGCGCCCCGGGGGAATAAGGATGTGGCACGCCGCACCTTTGCGGGGCTTCGTGAGCTGAGGGATGAGCTGGAGGCGGCGCATCCCGATTTGAACCTGCCTGAGCTTTCCTGCGGTATGAGCGAGGACTTTGAGTCTGCCCTTGAGGAGGGCTCTACGCTCGTTCGCCTGGGCAGGGTAGTATTTAGCCCGGAGTTTGCAGTAAAATAAGGCTCTGAAGTGCGCACTGATTATCGGGGCGCCTGCACTAAACCGCGAGAGGACACAACCATGGGCTTCCTTGACGAGATTAAAAATAAGATGCACCTGGGCGGCCAGCAGGGTTACGACCAGGGTTATGGCCAGGACGACGACTACGGCTACGATGACGGCTACGACGATGGCTATCAGAACAACGGCTACAGCGGTGCTTCGGGCGAGGGCTTCTACACCCAAGACGAGCCGAGCAACGGCCTGCTTGGTCAGACGCGCCGCGGTGAAGCTGAGTCGGTTGCCGTGTATACGCGCTCCGGTCAGCTGGTCGGCGATGACTCCCGCCATGCCACGACGTATAACCCGCCTTCGCGCTCGCAGGACAGTGTTGCGAGCGGTTATCGTCCCGGTGCCTATGACACGCCGTCGAGCTACGCCGAGAATACCCGCGCCCGTGCCGCCGCTGCACCCGCGCCTGCACCGAGCGATGCCTCGGCCTATGCGAGCAATATCATCAACGCCACGCCGCAGCTGCCGGCCTATGTCCTGCGCCCCGAGAGCTATGACGACGTGGAGACCGTGGTGCGCCGCGTTCGCACCAAGCAGCCTGTCGCACTGATTTTTGTGGGCGTACGCACCGAAGTTGCCAAGCGCGTCTTGGACTTCTCTTACGGCTTTGCCTGCGGTCTGGGTGCCACGGTCAAGGAGGTGGGCGACCGCGTGTTCATGGTGCTGCCCGCCGGTTGCGAGGTCAAAGATTCCGATCTCAAGAAGCTTCGTGCCGACGGCTACCTTAAGTAAAGACAAGACGAGGAGATTCCCATCAACATCTACACTATCGTCCAGCTGGTCAATACGCTGTTCAACTTCTATTCCACGCTCATTGTCGTCTACTGCTTTATGACGTGGATTCCCATGAAGCAGGGTGGTTTGCTTCAGGATATTGCCGCGGTGCTTGATAGCGTGTGCGGTCCGTGGCTCAACCTGTTCCGTCGTTTCATCCCGCCGATGGGCGGTATCGATTTTTCGCCGGTCGTTGCGATTATTGCGTTGCAGTTGGTGCAGAGGCTGGTTCTGCAGCTTCTTATAGGTATACTCGTGTAGAACTGTCTTAGTAACTTACGTCGGGCGTGTAGCGCCGAGGCGATGAAAAAGGAGACTTGTTATGGCTATTACCCCTGCAGACATCCAGGCTCAGACTTTCTCTGAGGCCAAGCGTGGCTACGATCCTGCTGAGGTCGACGTCTTCTTGGAGACGCTGTCCTCTGAGGTTGACGCTATGCTCGCTAAGATCGTCGACCTTAAGGGTCGTCTGACTGCTACCGAGCAGCAGCTTGCCGATGCGCAGGCTCAGCTTGCCCAGGCTCAGGATGCCCCCGCCCAGGCCGTTCCTGCCGCCCCCGTGGCTGCTCCCGCCCCTGACTTCTCCGCTCAGGAGCGCCAGATTTCCGCTGCCCTGATCGCTGCCCAGCAGACCGCTGAGACCATCGTCAACGATGCCAATGAGAACGCTGAGCGTATTCGCAACGAGGCTGACGCCAAGGCCCGCGAGGTTATCCGCCAGGCTCTGACCGAAAAGCAGGCTGAGCTCGAGGAGATCGATCGTCTCAAGGCTTCTCGTGAGGAGTTCAAGGCCGAGTATCTCAAGCTCATCCAGCACTTCATGGACGATGCCCAGAACTCCTTCCCGGCCGACCTCATGGCCTCCACGCCGGTCGGTTCTGCCGCTTCTCCTGCGGTGACTGTTCCCGCCGAGCCGCTGCCCGTCGCTGACCCGGTTGTCCCCGTGGCCGATCCCTTCGCCCCGATCGACAACTTCGCTGCCGACGACCTGGACTAACATTCGGCCTACAATTTAGTGCCTAGAAAGGACCCGCAGCTTGCGGGTCCTTTTTTATGACTGTACCGGGGCGCGCAACATAAAAAACCGAGCCCTGCACATAGTGGCGCAGAACTCGGCGAACCGGTGAGCGGTCAAGGATAGGTTTTAGGGCATGTCCCAAAATCTACTTGAGGAGGAAGTCGGAGAGGGGAATGGTACGGGCCTCGCGATGCTCGGAATCGGCGATGTGGTCGGCAGGATATCCGCAGACGAGCATGTGATAGGGATAGACGCCCTCGGGCAGGTTGAACTGCTCCTGTGCCACCTCGGGCTTAAAATGGCATACCCAACACGTTCCCAGGCCCTGCTCGGTGGCCTCCATCATCATCTGATCGCACACTATGGACGTATCGATTTCACTGGAATTCATCTGGTCATACGGGCGCACCCAAGCGTCTTCGGTAACGCTACAAATAAGGAAGATGAGCGGAGCGCCAAAGATAGATCCATCACGAGCAAACCGAGGCTGACAAGCAGCAGCCTTCTCCAGAAGCTCAGGCGTATCCAGCACCATCACACGAGAAGGATGATTATTACAAGCAGAAGGAGCAATCCGCCCAGCCTCAACAATGGCATCCACCACAGCCTGCTCCACAGCCCGATCTTCAAACTCACGACAAGAATACCGACCCCGAGCCAGATCCAAATAAGACATACAAGCCCTCCAACAATTAAAAATCAAACAAACCCAAAGTAACCCAAACAGTACCCAAAGCAGCAATCAGCCAATCGCTCATCGAATACCAAAGTAAAACCCCGAGCAATCAAGGGCCATCACAGCAAAGGCCCCACCACGCTCAATCCCTCAGCCAAAGTTCCCAATGGTGGTACGTAAGGGAGCGGGCCCGACCACTAATACCTTTTGAACGACTCTGCTTGCAGCCGGAGTGAAAAAGGTATTAGTGGTCGGGCCCGCGACCGGTGGGATACGTACCCCCAATTAACTGTTCTTCATGACAATCGAATCCACGACATCGGCCACATTCTCGCAGCAGTCGGCGCAGTACTCCAGGAAGGCGTAGACGTCACGCCAAGCGATGACCTCGAGCGGATCCTTGCCGTTAACGTGCAGGTTGCGCATGGCGTTGATGTAGAGCTCGTCGGCCTCGGACTCGATGGTGTTGATCTGGATGACCAGCTCGCGCAGCGTTTTGGACTTGCGGTAGTTGGGAAGCTCGACCATCAGGTCTTTCATGGCGCGGCAGGCGTCAGTCACCTTGTGGGCGATGACGATGGCGTCGGGATGGATGCTCTGAATGTTGGTGAAGTAGACGCGCTGCACGACGCCCTCAATACGGTCGAGCACGGTGTCGAGCGCGCAGCTCATCAGATCCAGATCCTCGCGCTCGAGCGGGGTGATAAAGGCGGTGAGCAGGGCGTCTTCGAGCTCGTGGTGCTTCTTGTCTGCCGCATGCTCAATCGCATGCATCTTATTGAGCATGTCGTGAATCTGCGCGGGATCGAAGTTCTCAAAAATCTTGGTGAGCAGCTCTGCGGCCTGGACGGCGAGGTCGGCGCAAGCGACGTAGTTGTCAAAGTAGAACGAATCGGGTTTCTTTGCCATGGGTGGGTCCTTTCGAGGCGAAGACGGGTGGGCGAAGTGTTGCGGTCCGGATGGACGTTCGGTTTGATTAGAGGAACATCATGAACAGCTTGGCCATGACAAAGCTGATGAGTCCGCAGGCGGGGAAGGTGAAGAACCAGGTGAACATCATGTCCTTGACGACTCCGAAGTTGATGGCCGAGAGGCGCTTGACGGCACCGACGCCCATGATGGCGCAGGTCTTGATGTGTGTGGAGGACACGGGGATGCCGGTAAGGGTGGCAAGCAGCAGGTTCGCGGCGCCCGCGAGGTCGGCGGAGAAGCCCTGATACTTCTCGAGCTTAACCATGCTCTGGCCGACGGACTTGATGATGCGCTCACCGCCCACGCTGGTACCGATACCCATAGTGGCCGAGCACAGCAGCATAATCCAGATGGGGATGCCGGCATCGCCGACGCTGGTCTGGCCGTTTGCGAAGGCCACGCCTAAAAAGAGCACGCCGATGAACTTCTGTCCATCCTGCGCGCCGTGCATAAAGCTCATGGCCGCAGCGCTCGCGATCTGAGCGTATTTAAAGAAGACATTGGCACGTCGCCTGTTGGCGGCGGCGAAAAGAATCGAGACGAGTTTGCACAGGACCCAGCCCATGACAAAGCCCAGGCCGATGGAGAGCGCCAGGCCGTAGATGACCTTCATCCACTCGTGGACGTTGACGCTGCTCGCGCCGCCGAGGGCGATAGCGGCACCGGTCAGGCCGGCGATAAGGCTGTGGCTTTGCGAGGTGGGGATGCCAAAACGCGACGCTGTGGCGCCGTAGACGACGATGGAGAACAACGCCGCGCACAGGCAGGCGAGCGCCATGGTGCTGTTTCCGCCAAAATCGACGATATGTGAGATGGTGTTGGCGACGCTCGCATTAAAGTGCGTCATGATGAGCACGCCGAGGAAGTTGAATGCGGCGCTCATGAGAATGGCGGCGCGGGCGGGCATGCAACGCGTAGTGACGCAGGTCGCGATGGCGTTGGGCGCGTCGGTCCATCCATTGACGAAGATGGCGCCCAACGCGAGGATCACGGTGACGGCAAGGACTGGGTTCGACACAATTTGGCCGAGGAAGGTTGAGAACGTTACGTCCATATATGGGCTTTCTCGAAGTTTGCAGACACGTTACAAAAACATGATAAATCGTATCACCTCCTACGGGTTTCTTTGCCGAGTTCTGATGGGAGAAGTAATTTTTTGGCACTAACCTTGATTATCGACTTTATCCGAACACCTCCCACATTCATCCGCACATGTG
>CABUDJ010000097.1 GCA_902490325.1 uncultured Collinsella sp.
GTCTGCTGGGCGCCCTTGGCGTCGGTGCCGACGACGGAGCACGTGGCAGAGACCTCCTGGCTCTCTGCCTTGGCAGGCTGAGCCTTGGCCTCTCCAGCGGCAGAGACAACGGCGGTGTCCTGCTTCGAGGCATCGGACGTCGATGCAGCCGGTGCCTCATTGCCGGCAGCGCTATCGTCCTCAGTCTTGTCGGTAGGGCCCGAAGCTGTCGCAGTGGCATCTTGCTCGGCAGTGCCCCCATTCGCCACCATGCCGCTCGCATTGAGGTCGGCAGCAGGGCTTGTCGCGGACTCACCAGAGCCGTTCTCGGCAAGCGGTGCCGCCTGAGCCACAGCCTCGGCAATGCCCTCGGCGCCCTCGGCCCACAGCTGAGCCGGTGTGGTGCCAAAGGCCATCGCGAAGGCCAGGAATGCCACCAGGCCGCGCTTGGCTACGCCGCGCGCAATTGCGCCACGGCGATGCGAGACGCGCTCGCGCTCGTCCTCAAACATATCCAATTGTCCCCCATTGTCTGTACTTGGAGCGTTGCCTTGAGGCTGCCCCACGTCATCGCGCATGTTGCGCTCGAGTTCCCCCATCGGGGTCCTCCTTCCCTCCAGAGCCCTATGCACACCGGCGGCATACGCCGCGGCAACGTGCAAGATGGGAGGCGATCCGACTTAACCTTAACGGCTCAGGCGCGCCGTCCGATCTGCGACGCGAACATCCCGAGCCAAGAGGAATTACGGTTACTGGTACAGCCGGGGACTTGCACCCCGATTCTCCCAAACGCGCAGGAAAACCGCGCATTCGTGCGTCTCCGCACCACCATCTAGGCCATCGATTATTACCGTCAAAATGGTATCACGCAAAAGGGCCTCGCACGCAGGCGAAGCCCATGGTAAAAGCTATTGTTTGCGATAGGAAAATGCGGTGACGGTCGCAGACTCTAGTGCTTGCCGCCGTGGCTGTTGAGCCAGATATTGCGGCCCAGCATAAGTGCCAGCACCAGCGCGCTCACGTAGCCCATAAAGCCAATGACTGGGATACCAAACACAACCGGCTCGATGCGCGCGTAGTACACCACCGACGAACCGATAAACAGGCCGGCAATCACAATTGCCATCGACATGCGGTCGATAATTCCGCCCAGCTGTCGCAGCGCCTTATCGCTGCTCATGATCTGCGTGTTCACCTTAAGCTGGCCGCGCGTGAGCATACGCGAAGCCAAGCCCAGATACTCGGCCGCCTCGAGCGAGCCCTTCGCCGCGCGATAACTGCTCGCTGCAAAGTCGCGGCTCATCTCGCGCATGCGGGCGTAGGTGCTCTTCTCGTTTTTGATGTGCGTCTGGATGATCTGGATCATGTTGACGTTGGGCATGTACTCGGTCAACAGGCCCTCGAGCGTCACCATGCCGCGGGCGAACATTGTCACCACGCTCGGCAGCTCAACGTCATTTTTGCGCGCGAGGTTTAACAGCGAAGTCAAAAACTCGCCGATATCCAGGTCTTTAAGGTCGAGCCCGGCAAAGTCGGCAACAATAAAGTCCAAGTCGGACAAAAAGGCCGAATGGTCAAGCTCGGCCGAGTCGCCACGCGTCACGGCGAAGCGCATGAGCGAATCCTTGAGCTTGGGCACGTCACCCTCGGCCACGGCGAAAATCATGTCCTTGACGATACCGCGATCGTGACTCGACATGCGTCCGACCATGCCCAAGTCGATAAAGTAGACGATGCCGTCCTTGAGAATGATGTTTCCCGCATGCGGGTCGGCATGGAAAAAGCCGTCATCGAGCACCTGCGTCGAGTAGTCCTCGACAATCGCGGCACCGATCTTTTCCAAGTCATAACCCTCGGCCACCAAGCGTTCAGGATCGGCGATCGAAATGCCGTCGATGTAGTCCATGACCACAACGTGCTCGGTGCACAGATCCAGATAGGATTTAGGACACGTCACGCCATGAACGCTCTTATGGAACTCGTAGAAGTCGTTGAGGTTTTTGGCCTCGGCCAAAAAGTTGGTCTCCTCGCGAAACGAGGTCCACAGCTCCTCGACTACGCCGTGCAGGTCAACGAATTGATCGGTGTTGACGAACTTGGAAACGATACGCACCACCGAGCGGATGATATCAATGTCCTGTGCCATAACCTGCTGCGCACCGGGGCGCTGCACCTTGACGGCCACGTCCTCGCCCGTCACCAGACGAGCGCGGTGCACCTGCGCGAGCGATGCGCTACCAAGCGGATTGGGGTCGATCGCATCGAACATCTCCCCCAGGCGCAGGCCGTATTCTTCTTCCAGACAACTGAGTACGACCTCGTACGGTACAGGCTCCACGTCGGAGCGCAGGCGGCGCAGCTCATCGCAAAACCGCTGCGGCAAGATCTCGGACCGGTTGGCCAGAATCTGCCCCATTTTAACGAACATGGGGCCGAGCTCTTCGAGCAGGCGGCGCAAACGAACCGGCGTGAGATTATCCCACACGCGGTACTTTTTGACCAGGCGAACAATCTGCCCGATGCGCTCGCGGCGACCCGCCGGCGTGAGCTGATATTCCTCGTCCGGCGCCATCGCGTCGGGCTCCTCGGGCACCATATCGACAGCGCGCGGCTTCTTGCGAGCGCCCGAGACGGCGGCATCGACCTCATCGACAACCGCCGCCTCGTCACCCAGAGGATCTAGATTGTTGTAATCGGTGGTGGAATCTGCCATCTGCGCTGCTACTCGGCCTCTTCGGTATCCTTCGCATCGTCGGGCTCAACGGACTCGACGGGCACCGAGGTCACGTTGTCCTCGACCGAATCGACGATGTCGCGCACATGGGCCAGGAAGGCCGTGCGCTCGGGGGCGGTCATAACGCGGACGCGAGCCAGAATGAGCTCGTCGAGCACGCGCTGGGCCGCGGTCTCGCCCTGCATGCCCAAGCGCTCGGTCAGATCGGAGATGGTACCGCCGGCCTGCTCGAACATGTCGGACACGCTGCGGGCGATATCGGGGGTGGCGGTGTCCTTGCGGACCTGTTCGCCTTTGGTGTTAAGGTCGTCGAGGACCTTCTTGCCGCCTTCGACAGCAACGGCGGCAGCGCCAAAGCCCACGTTAATGGCGCCGTTAACAAGCTGATCGAGTTTCATAACCATGGTTGTCTCCAATCACAAACAACTGCATTGGCGTTCTTGTACCCAAGATTGAGTGAAAGCGACAAAGCGTTTAAGCGCTATTCGATCGACGGGAAATCCCTATCTCACGTTGTCGTTCATCGCGAAAGAGTTCTTCATGGCGCAGCTCGTGGTGTAGAGCACCTTGCCCAACAGGGCATCGGTCTCCACGCGCACGAGCTCGGCAAACTCCTCGTTGGCGCGTGCAAGCTCGGCAGGCACCTCGGCCTCGGGCAGAACGGCTACGGCAGCGTCGACGTCATGAATCTGCTTGTGGCCCATGCCGCCGACCTTCTCCTGATAATCCTCGACTGCGCGGCCGCACTCATGGAAGCGGACGTCGGCCAGCGCGCCGATCAGGCGGTTGGCCCAGTAGAAGTTTTCGGACGTCACGCGAGCCTGCGTGTCGGCAAAGTACTCGGGCATGGTCTCGACGTTGGCGTACAGCGGAACCAGCGCGTTAAACGAGTTGGAGCCAAAGGCCATCCACTGCACGGCGCGGTAGGCCGGATGCGCATAGGGGCGCAGCTGCAGCACAGCGAGCTGGCTGTTGCGGTTGATGCCGATGGGGCGATAGGCGCCACGCGTGGCGGGCGTGCCCTTGCTGCCGTAGCAGTCGTACTCCGTGCCCTGGTAGTGGCTCGAGAGTACGTACTTGATGTCCTCGATGGTCACCTTGCGCTCGGGCACGCGGCTCCAGGGAATATCGTCGCTCTCGGGCGTGTAGTCGGCCTCGGGACCGTCCCACACATCGCTGGGGTTAAGGCAGCGCTGCATATACCAGGCGCGCGGCGTGTTGTAGACGTGGTCGCTGTCGCTGTGCGAGCCAAAGGCCTCGCGCGGGTTGAAGACCGCGGCCGGACCGTCGCCCTCGACGCCCAGCGTCAGGTCCAGATGCCACTCGGCCATCCAAGCGCGCAGGTCGGCGGAGCACATGTGATCGGCCTGGGCGCCCTCGGCGTCATCCAGGTCAAAGCTGTCGATACCCAGCTGGTTGGGCATGGTCACATAGGCGTCGTCAGGCACGCGCTTGGCGATCCAGTGGTGACCGCCGATGGTCTCGAGCCACCAGATCTCGTCCACGTCGCTAAAGGCGATGCCGTTGTTCTCGTAGGTGCCATAACGCTCGAGCAGGTCACCCAGAATGCGTACGCCGTCGCGGGCGGATTTGGCATATGGCAGCACCAGGGTCACCATGTCCTCCTCGCCCAGACCGCCGGGCTGCGCCGGAACATAGCCGTCCTCGTCCTCGTTGCCCTTGGCGGGCACGTAGTCGACGAGCGGGTCGGCGCCGCGAACGCGCTCGTTGGTGGTGAGCGTCTCGGTTGCGGACATGCCCACATTGAGCTCGTTGAAGCCCGCCTCGGCCCAAATGCCGTGACCGGGAATAACATCGGGGACGCTCGTGTAGCGCATGGGATTATCGGGCAGCTCAACGGTCAGGTGGCTCAGGACACTCGTGTAGACACGCGGCTGCTCGTCGGGATGCACCACGCGCACGCGCTTGGGCTCAAACACCCCGTTGGACGAGTCCTCGTTGCGGGCAACCAACGTCGACCCGTCGTAGCTCGCGTTCTTACCAACCAAAATCGTTGTGCACGGCATGCGCATCCTCCTTGAGCGAAGAAATCAAACGGCAACAGTGTATCGCTTCGGCGCAGAAAGGGCGAAACCACGGCGCTGGCAACCCCTGTGGTCAAAAATGCCAAATATGAGTACTGTCACCAATTTAGTAACAGCAATTTTGCTACGCATGGGTGTCGAAAGTCTACATTTGTTCAAAAATTAGATGATGTAATTCCTCATAGGTCCAATAACAAAGGCTCTCTATCGATAATAAATATCGTTAGAGAGCCTATTTGACCTAAAATATATGAGACTATCTTGGCAACAGTACTCATATTTGGCATTTTTTGTCCACGGGGTATAGAACTAACCCCCTCAAACAGCCCAAAACGCCTATTTCGATGCACGCTCCGCCGCCTCGATGGTAGCGCGCAGAGGTAGCGCGCAGAGATGTGGTGTAAGAGGCGGGGCATGCCCCGCCTCTTCT
>CABUDJ010000098.1 GCA_902490325.1 uncultured Collinsella sp.
CCGAGGCATCACGCTCACCAGCGAGCCGCAGCTGATGCTCGACAGGGGCACATCCGTCATTTTTGTAATGAGCCGCGTAGTACTGCGCGATGCTGGCGTTCATCTCGCTGCCATTGCGATGGCGCTCAAACTGGCGTCTGCAGGTCTCGATGATCTTTGCTACCGACTTGGGTGCCGTCGCGGGAACAAGGGCGAGATAGCCCTCAAATAGCTCGTTGATGCTCAGGAGGCACAGCAGGTCGATTAGCGTCCTTATGGCTGTTCCCTCGGCAGAAAAATGCGCGGTCATGCGGTTATATCGGTTGCGGTCGACGATGGCCGCATGGGGTCTTGGAGTTTTCTGCCCCGTGGTCCCGGGCTTTTGCCGCGCCTGTGTATTGAGCTCGACGTTGCAGCGCTTGAGGCCGTCCAACGGAAGGAACAGTGCGGTGCGCAGGGTGTTCCGCTTGCTTTCGAGTTCATGACGCTCGTCGGGTTCCCATTCGAGCTTGAGTTTCGTGTCAAGCGCCGTAAGCATATGGGCTAGGCAGCCTACGGTAAGAACGTACGAATCGTTGTCGCGTTTTGGGGCATAGGGGTCTGTCAGCTTGCGAATGTCGGGGTCGCCCATGATCTTTGTGCAGCGCTTCAGCAGTTGAGGGTGGTCGGCCAAGATCGTCGCGAGCGGTAGCGACGCGTAGTTCTTGATGGTCGCGGCGGCAAAGGCGGCGTCATATTCGTTTGCATATGCTCGCTCAATGCGGGCATCCAGAATGCTTTTCTTATCGCCGTCTTCAGCGTGGTGGTTTGTCATAGCTTCTCCAATCGGTTGATGTTCGTGCTGTTTGTTGATGTGTTGGTTGTCGTGAGTGATGTGCTTGCCGTGGGTGATGTGCTGACGTTGGGGTGCTATGCGGTTTTCAATGAGCCCGTGAGGCAGTTGCTGCAGGGGCGGGATGGAACGGCCCATGCAAGGCGGAAGGCATTGTGCTCAAAATCGAGACAGCAATGCCCCGGGTGCCTCACATGTGGCAGTTACCTCATTAAGTTGTCATTGCGTTTGGGGCTGTACTTTGCCGATCTTCTTTCTCTTACACGCTAAAAACTGAAACTTCATATGCTCGATCTACTTAAAACCGCAACGGCGGTCTTTTATCAACTTATATGTCGGAACGCGTCTTTGCAAGTACTTTTTTGCCTTTGTTTCAAATGGGGTGGTTTTGCAACCGTCACGCGCCACGCTATGCGAACGTGCCCCGGCTCGGATAAGATGGTGCGATCGAGTTCTACCGCGCTCACCGCAAGTGGTCTTTGCTGCTGAGATAGGTCATGGCCGAAAGGGGCCCGCATCCCAACAGATACGGGCCCCTTGCTATTTAAATGGGCATGAGGGTGTATTGAGGGGGGATGCCTTGCTGTCGGCATCCGCATGCGGTGCCATTCGCTGTCCGTAAATATACGTTTACGGCTAATTTCATACCACTTGTCGGAATGCGGACGCTGTCCTTGCATGCCGGGCGTACATTGAACGTGGTTTTTCGCGTGAAACCACGAATCGGTTGTCAGCTCCGAACAAGGAGGCCCAGCATGACGCTTGCCAAACCCATCAATAAATACATCGACTATATCGATGCCCCCGAGGACACGTTTGAGCAGTATGTCGAGAAGGCGTTAAAGTACAACTTTCGCTGCGTATTTGCGAACCTGCAGGAGTACGAGACGGGCCGCGCCATGCTCGAGGGCTCTGACATCATCCTTGCCGGCGCTATCGACTTTCCCCAGGGCACTATGACGCTTGAGGAGAAGCTTGCGAGGTTTGAGGAATACGCTGCGTGTGGCTTTACCGAGATTGACTACGTTTTGAATCAGGAGTCGGTTGAGAACCGCGATTTTGATGCCATCGAGCGCGAGATGACTACCATTGCTGATTTTTGTCGCGCGCATGGCATCACTGACAAGGTGATCGTCGAGATGTGCAAACTGGACGGCGACGACGCCGCCAAGCGCCGTGTATGCGAGATCGCGCTGGAGGCCAAGCCGGGATTCCTTAAGACATCGACTGGCAGAAGCTTTGGCGGTGCTAAGCTCGAGGACGTGCGGCTGATGCACGAGGTGCTCGGCGATGCCGTGGCAATCAAGGCGGCGGGCGGTATCCATAATTACGAAGAGGCTTGCGCATTCATCGAGGCCGGCGCCAGCGCGTTAGGTGCATCGGCGGGCATCGCGATCGTCGAGGGCACACCGACGGATGAGCGTCGCTAGCAGACGTATTTGACCTGAGCGATAAAGCTTCACGACCACACGCCGTTCATGTTCGGGACAATATGACATTTTTCCCGTTGTAAACGGAGTCGCGATGGGTGTTCTGTATGATGGCTCAGACAAGGTTGTTCAATGACAGGGAGGCATATATGGCAATCAAAGCCATCGCGATGGATATCGACGGTACGCTCACCAACGATCAGAAAGTGATTAG
Source organism: uncultured Collinsella sp. (assembly GCA_902490325.1). GTDB lineage: Bacteria > Actinomycetota > Coriobacteriia > Coriobacteriales > Coriobacteriaceae > Collinsella. The sequence goes on from CABUDJ010000098.1 coordinate 2,456, forward strand.
CCCGCGTACGCGCGAGAAGCTGCTCGCGGCGCAGGAGTCGGGCATTAAGCTCATTTTGGCTTCGGGCCGTCCCGCATGGGGGCTGCACGCCTTGGCGCAAGAGCTCGACCTTCAAAACCATGACGGTCTGCTGGTGGCCTTTAACGGCGCACACGTCGTCGATGCCCAGACCGACGAGGTGCTGTTCGATCAGGCTATGCCTGCCGACGAATTGCATCGCCTGATTGATCACCTGCGTAATTTTGACGTGATCCCTATGATTTCGCTCGGTCGCGATTTGCACGTCGAGGACTCGTACCATTGCATGATCACGCTGCCTGACGGCTCGCAGAAGAATATCGTCAAGTATGAGCGCGACGCGTGCGATCTTAAGATTCGCGAGGTGGAGAGCCTGCATGAGGTCGCTGATGCTTATCCCGTGGACAAGCTGCTGACGGCGGGCGATCCGGCCTACCTGCAGGCGCATTACGAGGAGATGTATGCGCCCTTTAAGCAGACGCTTTCGGGCATGTTTACGGCCGACTGGTACTTTGAGTACACGGCGCCCGGTATCGACAAGGCCCGCGCACTCGAGGGTGCCCTGCCCAAGCTCGGCATCGATGCCAGTGAGGTCGTATCGTTTGGCGACGGCCAGAACGACAAGTCCATGATTGAGTGGGCCGGCACCGGTGTTGCCATGGGTAACGCCGTCGAAGAGGTTAAGGCTGTAGCCCAGATGGTGACCGCCGATAACAACGAAGATGGCATTGCGGTGACGCTGGATAAGCTGCTGGGTTAGAATCGCCGATTAATGCATGGCTCGGGCGCCTGCTTGCGGGCGTCCTTTTGTTAGGGAGGGTGCCGTGTCCGCATTTCCGTTCGACGCCGTTATCTTTGACATGGACGGCGTCATTGTCGATACCGAGTATTACTACTTGGGCGAGACTGCCGCGTTTGCCAAGGAGCTTGGGCTTAATCTGACTCAAGAGGAGTTGAATGGGCAGGTCGGTACCTCGCATCAGTTCTTCCTGCATATGCTGGTCGATTGGTTTGAGCGCGCCGGTAAGGGGCACTTCACTGGCGAGGAAGCGTTGGCCCGTTGGGACGAGTGGGCGCATAAGCGTCCGCGTGACTATCAGGCTTTGATTAACCCAGGCGCCGTGGATACGATTCGAGAGCTGCCGCGCCGTGGCGTTCGCGTGGCGCTTGCCAGCTCGTCTCCCATGGTTAGCATCGAGGAAGTGCTCAACGCATGCGGGCTGTCTGATGCCTTTGAGTATGTGGTGAGCGGCGAGCAGTTTAAGGAGAGCAAACCCGAGCCCGACATCTACCTGCATGCGCTGGACCTGCTGGGGCTGCCCGCGAATCGCTGCTGCTGCGTTGAGGATTCCGTTCCGGGCATTACCGCGGGTAAGCGAGCCGGCCTGACGGTTATTGCCAAGCGCGAGGAGCGCTTTGGCTTTAGCCAGGATGCCGCGGACAAGATTATCGGCCAGCTGCCGGAGCTGCTGGAACTCGCGTAGATTCTGGGCGGCATTGTTGTCACAACAGTGGTTCCGTTGGCATAAGAGAGGGGCGCGCTATGGCATTTAACGTGAGCGCACTGGGGTTTGGCGACAACGTCGTCGACCGCTACGAGCATATTCGCACGATGTATCCGGGTGGCAATGCGGTGAACTTTGCCGTGTATGCCAAGAAATGCGGAGCCGCGCGCTCCGCGTATATGGGCATCTTTGGTAATGACGCTGCTGCCGAGCACGTGATTGCGAGTCTTGAGGATGAGGACGTTGAACTAGCCAAATGCAAGCAGCTCATCGGTGAGAATGGTGCTGCGCGCGTGACCGTCGTTAACGGCGACCGTGTTTTCCTTGGCTCCAATGAGGGTGGCATCCGTGGTGATACTCGCTATGTGCTCGATCGCTTTGACCTTGCGTACATGAAGCAGTTCGACGTAGTCCACTCGGGCAACTATTGCTTTACCGAGCGCGAACTTCCCAAGTTGAAGGCCGCGGGCATCACGGTTTCGTTTGACTTCTCGGACGATTCGACCGACGAGTACTACGAGCAGATTGCTCCCTACGTTGACTTCGCATTCTTTAGCGCGGCAGACGCCGCGAGCGAGGATGAGATTCGCGAGCGTCTGGCATGGGTGAGGGGTCTAGGTCCGCGTTTCGTATCGGCAACGGCTGGCGCTGAGGGCTGCATTGCCTATGATGGCGATCGTTATTACCGCCAACTGGCTAAACCGGTAACGGATTTGAAGGACACCATGGGTGCGGGCGACTCGTTCCTGGCTTCGTTCCTGATGTGTTATCTCGATTCCGCCAAGCGTGGCGAGGATGGTGCCGAGGCCATCGAGCGTGCACTCGACTTTGCTGCCGGGTTTGCCTCGACCGTGTGCGGCATGGAAGGCTCCTGGGGCCATGGAGTGCCGATTTCCGAATAGGTGAGCAGTCCCGGGGAGTCGAATTGTCGCCTCCCTGGGACTCCATGGACAAAAAATGCTAAATATGAGTACTGTCACTAATTTAGTAACAGCGAAATTAAGCTTTTGAGGGCCTAGTTGGGTGTCTGCGAGCGATTAAAACCTGCTAAAAATGACTTTAACCACCTTAAAGTGCCTTGATAATGGATGGCTGTACGGTCGCGCGCGCAGACGTGGTGTAAGAGTGTCCTGAGGTCCGTCGCTGCAAGTCCCGATGTTACTCCTTCTTGAGACCGCGCCT
>CABUDJ010000099.1 GCA_902490325.1 uncultured Collinsella sp.
CCCATACCCTCGTTCGGTCAGACGCGCCGCCGCTGTTTGTATTTGTGCCGTATAATGACCGTTACCTATGACGCGATACAAAAGAAAGGTGTTTGCCCATGCAGGCACAGAAGGCGGAGGGAACCCGCGACCTTATCGGCGCCGAGATGCGCGCCTGGCAAAAGATGCAGCAGATTGCGGCCGGCGTGTTCGAGCCGTTTGGTTTTAAACCCATCGAGACGCCCGCAATCGAGCAGGTGGACGTGTTTGTCCACGGCATCGGCCAGTCGACCGACGTCGTGCGCAAGGAGATGTTCCGCGTGTTTAGCGGCGCCAACCTGGAGCGCGTCTTTGCCGAGGGCACCGACACCAAACTCAAGCCCAAGCAGCGCCTGGCCCTTCGTCCCGAGGGCACGGCCGGTGTGGTGCGCGCCGTCGTCGAGAACAACCTAGTGCCCCAGGGCTCCACGCCGTTTAAGGCCTATTACGCCGAGGCCATGTTCCGTGGCGAGCGTCCCCAGAAGGGCCGCCTGCGCCAGTTCCACCAGGTGGGCATCGAGTGGCTCGGCGCTCCCGATCCGGCGGCAGACGCCGAGTGCATCATCATGCTCATGGAGTTCTACAAGCACCTGGGCTTCGATCTTTCCAAGCTTCGTCTGCTCATCAACTCGATGGGTGACGCCCAGTGCCGTCCGGCTTATCGCGAGCAGGTTAAGCAGTTCATCCTCGATCACGCCGACGAGATGTGCGATGAGTGCCGCGAGCGCGCCGAGCTTAACCCGCTGCGTGCCTTCGACTGCAAGAACGACCATTGCCGCGAGATCATGGCCGACGCTCCGCTGATGGGTAACAACCTGTGCGACGAGTGCCGCGAGCACTACGAGCAGGTCAAGCGCTATCTGGATGCTGCCGGTATCGAGTATGTCGAGGATCCCACCCTGGTGCGTGGTCTGGACTACTACACCCGCACTGTCTTTGAGGTCGAGGCCCCTGGCGCCGGCGTCGGCTCTATCGGCGGCGGCGGCCGCTATGACGGCCTGGTCGAGCTCGAGGGTGGCAAGCCCACGGCGGGCGTCGGCTTTGCTGTCGGTTTTGAGCGCGCCCTGCTGGCCCTGCAGGCCTTTGGCAGCGATCTGGGTGCCGAGGAGGCCCCTTGCGTCTATGTCGCCAACGCCGGCAAGGAGCTGCGCCAGAACGTCTTTGCCATTACGCAAGAGCTTCGCGCCGCAGGCATCGTGACCGAGGCCGACTATCAGGGCCGTTCGCTCAAGGCTCAGTTTAAGCAGGCCGATAAGGTGGGCGCCAAGCTCATCCTGGTCCTGGGCGGCGACGAGCTTGCCGCCGGCAAGGTCAAGGTGCGCGACATGGAGAGCCATGAAGAGGCCCTTGCCGATCTGGCCAACGTCGTCGAGGCGGTTCGCGAGCGCCTGTAGCGCATCTTTTTGAGCTGCGGACCCGCTAACACGTCCCGCTTGCGCCGAGCGATTGTTACGGGGGTGTTTCGCATTTATGCGGAATGCCCCCGTTTGTGTATGCCGTCCACCGAGAAATACGACCATTTAGGGCAAAAACCCTTGCAATGCAGAAAATACTTTTGTGTGGTAAAGCGCAATCAGTGTCGAAAGTATTTCTCAAGCGCCTATAATGAATACCGCATGTTACGTGCATAGAAGGAGGAATGGGAGGAAACGTGGCTGAGAACCTAAGCAACCAGTCTGTACCCGAAGCCGCGGCGCGCGTCGCTGCCGTGGTCAACCGCCTCGTTAACCGAATCGGCTCGAATGCCGAGTCCAGGGAGCGTCTCGCCGAGATCGAGATCCCCGAGGAGCTGCGCGACAATCTGGCGTTGTTCCTGCGCCTGGAGCGTCGTGTGCTTAGCGAGTATGATCCTGAGATCGCGGACCTGTTCGACAAAATCCTGTCGGCCGAGATTGTGGCCAATGCCGGCAACCCCGGTACCCGCGCTGCCGACGAGGCCGTCGACGAGCAGGGCGTGCCCACCGCCGACGAGCCCACTGCCGTGGCATTTCGTGAGGTCGTCGATTTGATCGACAGTCTGCCGCTCGATAAGCAGCAGGTCATCGTTCGCGCCTTTACGAGCTTCTTCCATCTGGCAAACCTGTCGGAGGAGAACTACCGTGTGGCGCAGCTGCGCGAGCGCGAGGCCGGTGCGTCGACCGATACCGAGGTCGATCCCGCCAACGAGCTCACCGTCGCCTATCACCAGCTGGTGAATGAGCTGGGCGTCGAGGGTGCCAACGAGCTGCTCGACAAGCTCGAGTTCCACCCTGTCTTTACCGCACATCCCACCGAGGCCCGTCGCAAGGCCGTCGAGGGCAAGATTCGCCGTATCTCCAACCTGCTGGAGGAGCGTCCGCGTCTGGGCGGCTCCGACCTGGTGGAGAACGAGCGCCATATGCTGCAGGAAATCGACGCCCTGGTGCGTACGAGCCCCATCGCGCTCAAGAAGCCCACGCCGGTCGAGGAAGCCGATACCATCATCGACATCTTCGATAACACGCTGTTCGACGTCATCCCCGTCATCTATCGTCGTTTTGACGACTGGGTGCTGGGCGACAAGGCCGGTACCGTGCCGCCGCTGTGCCCGGCATTCTTCCATCCTGGCAGCTGGATCGGCTCCGACCGCGACGGTAACCCCAACGTCACCGCAAAGGTGAGCCGTGAGGTCGCCGCCAAGTATTTCACCCATATGGTGCTCAAGCTCGAGGACAAGTGCCGCCGCATCGGCCGCAACCTCACGCTCGAGGCCACCTACAGTAAGCCGTCTGCCGAGCTCATCAACCTGTGGAACCATCAGGTTGAGATGAGCACCCAGTACACGGCCCGCGCCGAGCTGATCTCCGAGCACGAGCCGCATCGCGCCGTCATGCTCGTCATGGCCGACCGTCTGAACGCCACCGTGCGCCGTATCACCGACACCATGTACCACAGCGCCGATGAGTTCCTGGATGACCTGCGCGTCGTCCAGCGCTCGCTGGCCGCCTGCGGTGCCGTCCGTGCCGCCTATGGCCCGGTCCAGACCATCATCTGGCAGGTCGAGTCCTTCGGCTTCCACATGGTCGAGATGGAGTTCCGTCAGCACTCCGTGGTGCACGCCCGCGCCCTCAAGGATATCCACGAGAACGGTATCCATGGCGACCTGCAGCCCATGACGCGCGAGGTCATCGATACCTTCCGCGCTATCGGCTCCATCCAAAAGCGCTACGGCAAGAAGATGGCGCACCGCTATATTATCTCGTTCACCAAGAGCGCCCAGCATGTGGCCGACGTCTTTGAGCTTGCCCACCTGTCCTTTGCACACGAGGAGGATGTCCCCGAGCTCGACGTGATCCCGCTGTTCGAGCAGCTCGAGGACCTCGAGGGCTGCGTCGACGTGCTCGACCAGATGCTTACGCTGCCCGTGGTGCAAAAGCGCCTTGCCCAGACCAACCGCCGCATGGAGGTCATGCTGGGCTATTCCGACTCCTCCAAGGATGCCGGTCCTACCACGGCCATGCTTGCGCTGCACTCCGCGCAGGAGCGCATCGCCAAGTGGGCAGAGAAGAACGATATCGACCTGGTGCTCATGCACGGTCGCGGCGGTGCCGTGGGCCGTGGCGGCGGCCCGGCCAACAAGGCCGTGTTGGCGCAGCCCAAGGGTTCGGTCAACTGCTTCTTTAAGCTCACCGAGCAGGGCGAGGTCATCTTTGCCCGTTACGGCAACCGCACGCTGGCTCAGCGCCATGTTGAGTCCGTTGCCGCCGCAACGCTTTTGCAGTCGGCCCCGAGTGTCGAGAAGACCAACACCGAGACCACGCAGAAGTTCTGGGATATGGCCGAGAAGCTCAACGCCGCAAGCCACGAGCGCTATCTGGACCTGCTGAACACCGAGGACTTTACACCGTGGTTCTCGACCGTGACGCCGCTGACCGAGGTCGGCTTGCTGCCGATTGGCTCGCGTCCCGCCAAGCGCGGCTTGGGCGCCAAGTCCCTCGACGACCTGCGTACCATTCCGTGGATCTTCAGCTGGAGCCAGGCGCGCATCAATCTGGCCGCTTGGTACGGCCTGGGTACCGCCTGCGAGCAGTTTGGCGATCTGGACCAGCTTAAGGCTGCCTACCAGGAGTGGCCGTTCTTCCGCACCTTTATCGACAACATCGAGATGTCGATCGCCAAGACCGACCAGCGCATCGCCAAGATGTATCTGCACCTGGGCGATCGCCAGGATCTGTCCGAGAAGGTCTTCACCGAGATGCAGCTCACGCGTAAGTGGGTCCTTGCCATCGTCGGTGATGAATGGCCGCTGCAGCGTCGTCGCGTGCTCGGCTGCGCCGTCCGCGTGCGCAACCCCTACGTCGACGCCCTGTCCATCGCCCAGGTCCGCGCCCTTCGCGAGGTGCGTATGAACCAGGACGAGATGGCCGAGGAGAAGAAGGCCGAGTACATGAGCCTGATTCTTTCGACTGTGACCGGCGTTTCGGCAGGACTGCAGAACACGGGGTAATCGATAGCCCTGTAGTCGTCCGGGCCCGCCATCAGTTTACTTTTAGGCACGTCCTCGGACATGCAAGAAGCCCTCGCTGCGCACTTCGTGCGGCGAGGGCTTCTTGCGTCCTGCGGAGTGTGCCTAAAAGTAAACTGATGGCGGGCCCTGCGATGTCCGGTCTTCAGTGGATTACTGCTGGGGGAATAATGGCGCGCTTCGCGCGTTTGGAAAGGGCTTCGTGCTGCGGAGTGCATTCAGAGGGAAACCCATCGAGCCCCTTCGTCCTCGGTTTTCGGCGGATCAGCCGCTGGGTGAGGGTGGTGCTTGGGGCGACGTGCAAAAAACGGAGTTTTCAGCAGCCAAAGATTGATGCATAAGGCCATAGCCGGCTTTCGCTGCCTTTGTTGATGCTTTTGCACGACGATTGGGCTTTGGCGACGATCATATATGGCTGGTTTCTCGCCGCATGCTATCCAGATGGGTCGAGTCATGAGGACTATCTACCTTTTGAAAGATTTTTGGCACCAAAATCTTATCCCGCGATGCTGAATACGGTCGCGCGCGCAGACGTGGTGTAAGAGTGTCCTGAGGTCCGTCGCTGCAAGTCC
>CABUDJ010000100.1 GCA_902490325.1 uncultured Collinsella sp.
TCGCGACAACACCAATCAGGGCGCTCTCGAGCCAGTGGAGCTTAAGGCCGAGTGGCTTGCCGGGCACGCCGCGCCAAACTGCGACATTGCCCTGGTAGGTTCCCAGGTAGTACGAGCCGGTGATGCCCGCGTAGGCCCAAATTGCCGCTGCCAGCACAAAGACGATGCCCAGGACCACGCCGATGGTGATATTGCGGCGACGCACGCGTTGCGCCTCGCGCATGACGCCATCGTCGACCAGGTCGACTACTACTACGGTCACGTTGTCGTGGCCACCGGCGGCAAGCGCGGCGTCCACCAGGTTGTCGACGCAGATCTGCGCGGTCGAGGACTGCGTGGCGATGTTCTCGATATCGCTATCGGGAATCATGCTCGAAAGGCCGTCGGAGCACAGGATCAGGCGGTCGCCTTCCTCGATATGCAGGGTAAAGTGGTCGGCGTACATGGCAGGGTCCGAGCCCAGCGCGCGGGTGATGACCGAGCGGTTGGGATGGACGCGGGCCTCGTCGGCCGTAATCTCGCCGGCGTCCACGAGCTCTTCCACATAGGAGTGGTCGCGGGTCACGCGAATCAGCGTGCCCTCGTGGAGCAGGTAGGCGCGCGAGTCGCCCACGTGGGCGATGGCGAGCGTGTCGTTTTCGATATAGGCGCAGGTGGCCGTGCAACCCATGCCGGGCTTGCCCAGGCCATTCAAGGCGGCCTCGATCACAGCGGCGTTGGCGGCCTCGACGGCTGCAGCCAGGCGTGCCGCATCGGCAGACTGCGGGGCTGTCTTTGCGATGGTCTCGACGGCGATGGAGGAGGCTACCTCACCGGCGGCGTGGCCGCCCATGCCATCGCACACGCAAAAGAGCGGCGACTGCACCAGATAGGAATCCTCGTTGTGCGGGCGCACGCAGCCAACGTCGGAGCGAGCGCCCCACATGAGCTGCGTGGTGGTGCCGGCATCATAGGTCGAGTCGGTCTCGATGCGCTCCTCGGTCAGGGGCTCAAAGCTCATGGTCGAGCCGGGGTCTTTGAGCTTGGCCTCAACGGCGGCAACGTCGATCTCGGCTGTGTCACCGGGAGAGACGGTGTCGGTCTCGGCGTTTGATTCGGAATCGCCGGTGTCCGGGGAGCCGGGCTCTTCGGACGCGCAGGCGGTCGACTCGTCGTCTTGCGGGCTGACGTCTATAGGCTCGGGCGCCGGCGTAGACGCGGGCGCAACCTCGGATGCCGGGGCTATGGGAAACGCCGGCGCGGCGGGCTCGGGTGCCGCAAACACCGCAGCGCTCTCGTTGATTGCCGCGGCGACGGGCTCTGCAAAGTGAGCCGGCGCCGGGGTTGCTTCGGGTGCTGTGGGCTGTTCCGCAGCATGTGCGCCGATGGGCGCCGCTGCGGCATCCTCTTCGTCCTCGTTATCGGCGAGATCCGAAATATCATGCGTTACATGCGAAAGAGGCAGGGAGAACACGGTGTCCTCGGGCTCCACGGGCGCGGAGTCCGCCGGAGCGGCGTGGGCCGGTGCAGCCGCGGCGGCAGCCGGTGCCTCGGTCATGGTTGCGGACTTGTTCTCCTCGTCGATCATCGACGGTTCACCTTCATGACCACATCGCCAATCTGAACCTCGTCGCCCTCGCGCAGCGTCGCGGGCTCCACGAGCTGGCGGCCGTTGACGAGCGTGCCGTTAAGCGAGTTGAGGTCCTCGATGATGAGTGCAGGGCCCTGCAGCGAAAAGCGTGCGTGCGAGGCCGAGACAAACGGTTCGTTGATGCAGATGTCCGAAGACGGCGAGCGGCCGACGATGACGGGGCCGAGCATATCCACGTGGATGCCGCGGATGCCGCGCGGACCCTTGTCCACATCGATCGTCCAGATAGCCGAGTCGCGGCGCTGGCCGCGCACGAGGCCCACGCCGGTCTTCATGACGGCGAACAGGAAGATATAGAGCAGGGCGACCAGGACGATGCGGCCTGCAAAAAGGACGATATCGATGTTCATAAGCGACTATCCCCTAAATTCAAAGGTGCTCAGGCCAAACGTCAGCAGATCGCCGTTGCGCAGCGGGCAGCGCGTGATGCGGCGGTTGTTGACGAGCGTGCCGTTGGTGGAATTGAGGTCCTCGATCGACCAGTCCGAGCCGGTAAAGGTGAGCTGGGCGTGACGGCGCGACACGTTGGGGTCGCGCAGGGCGATATCGGAAACCGAGCGCTCGCGGCCGATGGTCACCTGCGCGGAGGTGATGCTGTGGCTCTCGCCGCTCACGACGTCGACGAGCTGGGCGAGCGGGCGCTGCGGGGCGCGGGTGCTCGCCATGTTGGAGGCGATACCGGCCGCGGCGCCAAGGCCAACGGCGGCACCGGTCGCGGCGGCTCCGCCCATGCCGGCAAGCGCGTCGCGCGAGACGGTCTGCGGCACCGGAATAGGAGCGGCGGCGGGGTCGGGGACGCTGGGCGCAAAGGGGTCGGCCGCGGCGAGCGGGTCGGGAGCGGCGGCGCGAGGCATCGGCTGTTGCTGGGGCATGGCTGCGGGGCGTTGCTGCTGCGGGGCGGCAAACTGCTGCTGGCCGGCGCGTGGGGCGCTGACGGCACGGCTTGCGGCGGAGTTGTTCTGGCCCAGGCCGTTTTGATAGGCGCGCTCTTCTTCGTACAGGCGGCCGAGCGTGGGGGCATCGACATTCTCGGCGAAGACCGAGAACTTGCCGGCGCGCAGCTGCGGGTCGATCATAAAGCGCACGAGGGGCTCGCCGACAAAGACGTAGCGGCGCTTTTCGGCCTGCGCCTTCACGAACTCGCGGACTTCGCGCGAAAGCTCGGGGTAGAACGGGGCGAGCATGGGATCGTCATCGGCGGCGATAAGGATGGTATAGAGTGCCGGCGCCGTGTTGACGCCGTTGATCACCAGAGTCTGATCCTCCATGTCGCGAGCGGCCTGCTTGGCAAGCTTCTTAAAGGAGAACGGGGCACGGGTGGCACCGAAGATGCCGGCCACGTGGTCCTCGAAGATGTTCAGGAAGTTCACGAAAGATCACTCTCCGTATAGGTTCTTTGGTATCCGAGCAAATATAGGCATATCCCAACGATTATAGAGGATAGGGTTCCCGCAACCGCCGCCTTGGCGACGACCGCGGCTGCAAGGCTGGCAATTTCCATATGGTGTGCAAGACAGGACGCCGCTGCGCAGCCGATGCCGGTGACAGCGATGGCGGCGATTGCGACAAGGTTTGAGCCCTGATCGGCACGCTTGGCATGGGCATTGAGCAGCGCAGATGACGCTGCGGCAGTTGCCGCGACCAGCACAAAGGCAGCCCAAAGGAGCGGGTCTCCCAGCGCTGCAGCAACGTTACCGAGCCCCAGCACGCCTCCGGCTGAAAGCGCGACCGTGGCCAGACGGGCAAAAAGCGCGCCCATGCCCGTTGCCGCGGCGGCGCTTGCCGGGCCGAGCCAAAATGACGCGACGCCGGCGGCGACCCCAGCTGCCAGGAAGGTATTGCCGGTCAGACAGCCAAGCGCGAGTGCACAGGTGAGCGCGGCGCTCGCGGCAGTCTCGGTGCGACCCCAGGCAATCCACCAACCGGACATGGCGGCGGCAAAGATCACCGCGACGGGCAACATCGACAGGATGCCCTGCGCCTGCATGGTGGCGTTGGCCATGAGCACCAAAAAGCCCACAGCCGAGATGGCCGAGCCAATCTGGGGGGCCAGGCCAGCCGCCGCTCCGATCGCGATGGCCACAATGACCAGGCCGGGAAGCGCCGCGACCCCGGCCGTTTGCATCAGCAAAAAGCTATAGGTGCCGCACGTTAGCGCCGAGATAGTGCGCATGGTGTAGTCGCGCGCATGGCTCCAGCGCGTGCCCGCCCAGCCGAGTGCGGGGTCGACCTCGATGGCATCGTCCTCGTAGTGCGACGGCTCGATATCGTCGAGCTCCTGCTCGTCATCCGAAAGCTCGCCAACCATTTGCTCCAGGCTGCGACGGCCTTCGCGCACGCTGCCCAGACCGGCAAGGAGCTGGTCGCAAAATGCCTCGATGCTGTTGGGGCGGTCCTGCGGCATGGGGGAGAGCGCGCTCATGAGCGCGGCCTCGGCTCCCGGGGGAAAGTGTGGTATCAGCTCGCTGGGATAGGTGGCGCCGCCGATGATGCGGTCGAGCGAGTCGGCGGGCGTGGCCGCCATAAAGGGAGCGCTGCCGCACAAGCCCTCATAGATAACGCAGGCGAGGGCAAAGACATCGGCGCGCTCGTCGACCGTGCCGGTCTCGATATCGAGCTGCTCGGGCGGCATGTAGCCGATGGTGCCGCCGCGCGAGCCGCCAAAGCCGCCGGCAGACGACAGCCGCGCCATGCCAAAGTCGGTGAGCTTTACATTGCCCGAATGGTCGATAAGCACATTGGCGGGCTTTATGTCCAGATGAAGCACGCCGTTTGCATGGGCAAAGGTGAGTGCCTGACCCAGCGCGTCGGCAATGGCCGCGGCCTCGTCAAAGGTGAGCGAGTGGCCGTCCACGCGATGCAAAAACTCGGCCAGCGACATACCGTCGACATACTCCATGACCAGGTAGGCATAGGCGGTGTCATGCGTAAAGTCGATGACCTGCACGATATTGGGATGTTGAAGCATGGCGGCAGTGTGCGCCTCGCGCAGGACATCCATGATGTCGCTGGCGGGCATGCCGGCGCCGTTGATAAGGGGGATGCGCTTAATGGCGACGCGGCGGCGCAGGTGCGTGTCGCGGCAAATCTCGATGGAGCCAAAACCGCCGGTCGCAAGTGTCTCGAGCGGCTGGTACCGCTTGAGCAGCTCGCGAGAGCTGGTGCCCTCCAAAGGAACGTCCGGCGAGAACCGGGCGGTATGTTGCGAGAAAAGCGGCATGGCCAACCCTCGTGCGTTTAAAGTTCGTTTGCGAGCGGCGGGCGTGGGGGCAGGGCGACAAGCCCCAGGAGAC
>CABUDJ010000101.1 GCA_902490325.1 uncultured Collinsella sp.
TACCCTGGGCGCCGCCCTCGACCGTAACGGCCTGCGTCCCGCCCGCTATTATGTGACGCGCGACGGTCGCTTTATGCTGGCGAGCGAGGTGGGCACCATCGAGGTGAGCCCCGAGAACATTCTGACGAGCGGTTGCCTGGGACCGGGTCAGATGCTCGAGGTTGATTTTGCCCGCGGCCGCGTGATCTACAATGACGAGCTGCGCGCCCGTTACGCCAAGGAAAAGCCCTACCGTGATTGGATTGCCGAGGAGACACTGACCGTCGACGCGCTCGATGAGCCCGTTTCGGCAACGTCCGCCGAGGACGCCGAGGTGCCCGCCGCCGTGCGTATGGCCAAGCTCGGCTACCACTGGGATGACGTCGACGAGGTCGTGCGTCCCATGGCCCAGCAGGGCAAGGCCCCGCTCGCCTCGATGGGTATCGATGCGCCGCTGGCCTGCCTGTCCAAGAAGACACGCTCGTTCTACGACTACTTCTATCAGCTGTTCGCCCAGGTCACGAACCCGCCGATCGACGCCCTGCGCGAGCATATGGTCACTTCGACCACGCTCTACCTGGGCAATCACGGCAACCTGCTCGAGGACTCCCGCGCCGCTTGCCAGCTGGTGCGCCTGGAGCGCCCGTTGCTCAACGAGGAAGAGTTCGACCGCATCTGCGCTATCGACCGCGTGGGCTTTAAGACCCGCCGCTTCCGTGCCGTGTACCGCCGTGACGCCGGCGAGGGCGCGCTGCAGGCCGCACTCAAGCAGCTGGCCGAGGACGTCGAGGCCGCAGTTCGCGATGGCGTGAACATCGTGGTGCTGAGCGACCGCGCTACCACGGGCGAGGTGCCCGTGCCGTCGCTGCTCGCCGTGGGCTGCGTTCACAATCACCTGATTCGCGCCGGCGTGCGCACCTTTGCCGACATCGTGGTGGAGTGTGGCGACGCCGTGTCCCCGCACGACTTCGCGGCGCTGGTGGGCTACTCCGCGAGCGGCATCTACCCGTACAACGCGCATGCGTGCATCCGCGATCTGGCGGCACGCGGCGACCTGGACGTGACGGCCGAGCAGGGCATCGACAACTACAACAAGGCAGCGACCGCCGGCATCGTCTCCATCATGTCCAAGATGGGCATCTCCACGGTGCAGAGCTACCACTCCGCGCAGATCTTCGAGGCCGTGGGCTTTACCACCGAGTTCGTTAACGAGTACTTTGCCGGCACGGTGAGCCGCGTGGGAGGTATGGGTGTCGAGGACGTCGAGCGCGAGCAGAACGAGCGCTACGACGCCGCGCTCGCCATCCTTAAGAGCCCGGCTCCCGATCAGCTGCCTACGTTGGGCCTGACCAAGTGGCGCCCGCTCGGCGGCGAGGATCACCTCATCGATCCGCAGACCATCTACTTGCTGCAGACCGCCTGCCGTGAGGACAGCTACGACACCTTTAAGGAGTACAGCGCCCGCCTGCACCGCACCGGCCGTGCCGTGCGCCTGCGCGACCTGCTGGACTTTGATGCCAGCGGCCGCACCCCGGTGGCACTCGACGAGGTCGAGCCCGCGCTCAACATCGTCCGCCGCTTTAACACCGGCGCCATGTCGTACGGCTCCATCAGCAAGGAAGCACATGAGTGCATGGCCATCGCCATGAACCGCCTGCATGGCCGTTCCAACTCCGGCGAGGGCGGCGAGGACCCGCGTCGCGAGACCCCGCTGGCTAACGGTGACTCCAAGAACTCCGCCATCAAGCAAGTGGCAAGCGCGCGCTTTGGCGTGACGAGCCGCTATCTGTGCAGTGCCTTCGAGATTCAGATCAAGATGGCCCAGGGCGCCAAGCCCGGCGAGGGTGGCCACCTGCCCGGTAAGAAGGTCTATCCCTGGATCGCCGAGGTCCGTCAGTCCACGCCCGGCATCGGCCTGATCTCACCTCCGCCGCACCACGACATCTACTCCATCGAGGACCTGGCGGAGCTTATCTTCGATCTTAAGAACGCCAACCCCGGCGCTCGCGTGTCGGTCAAGCTGGTCAGCGAGGCCGGTGTCGGCACCATCGCCACCGGTGTGGCCAAGGGTGCCGCCGACAAGATTTTGATCAGCGGCCACAACGGCGGCTCGGGTGCCGCTGCTCGCGATTCCATTTGGCACGCCGGTCTGCCGCTGGAGCTCGGTCTTGCCGAGGCCCAGCAGACGCTGCTGCAAAACGGCCTGCGCTCGCGCGTGGTGCTCGAGGCCGACGGCAAGCTCATGGACGGCACCGATGTTGCCGTCGCCTGCCTGCTGGGTGCCGAGGAGTTTGGCTTTGCGACCATGCCGCTCATCTCGATGGGCTGCCTCATGCAGCGCGACTGCCAGCAGGATACCTGCCCCGCCGGCATCGCTACGCAAAACTGCCGCCTGCGTCGCGGCTTCCGCGGCAAGCCAGAGCACGTCGAGCACTTTATGCTCTTTGTTGCCGAGCAGCTGCGCGAGGTCATGGCGAGCCTGGGCTTCCGCACCGTCGACGAGATGGTCGGCCATCCCGAGTGCCTGCGCCAGATCGAGGTCCCGGGCAACCGCAAGGCCAACCTGCTCGATCTGTCGCCCGTGCTGGCAAGCGCGACCTGTGAGTTTGGTGCCCACATCCCGGGCGCCGACGGCCGTCACTTCCTGCCCCAGATGGCTGCGGACAGCGAGCTCGACAAGACGCTCGACTCCACGTTGTTTGTGCCCTATACGGCCGATGCCCGTGCGCACCTGCGTCCGATTCGCTTCCGCGCCGATATCGCCAACGTCAACCGCTGCGTGGGCACCATCTTGGGCAACGCGGTGACCAAGGCGCATCCCGAGGGCCTGCCCGCCGGCTCCATCACCATCGATTGCGATGGTTCGGCCGGTCAGAGCTTTGGCGCCTTCCTGCCGCGCGGCATTACGCTCAACGTGTGCGGCGACGCCAACGACTACTTTGGCAAGGGCCTTTCGGGCGGCGAGGTGTCGGTGCGCCCCAACCCGCATGCGACCTACAAGTTCGACGAGAACATCATCGTGGGCAACGTTGCGTTCTTTGGCGCTACGAGTGGCCGCGGCTTCATTAACGGCCTGGCCGGCCAGCGCTTTGGCGTACGCAACTCCGGTGCCACGGTGGTGGTCGAGGGCTGCGGCAACCATGGCTGCGAGTACATGACGGGAGGTCTGGCGCTCATCCTGGGCGAGGTCGGGCAGAACTTCGCCGCCGGCATGACGGGCGGCGTGGCTTACGTCTTTGACCAGTACGGCACGCTCGATGCCCGTGTGAACCACGAGAGCGTTGAGCTTAAAGCCCCGACGGCCGGTGAGCTGGCGCAGATTCGTGCGCTCGTCCAGGAGCACGTGGACGCGACGCAGAGCCCGCGCGGCATTAAGCTGCTCTACAGCTTTGAGACGATGAGCAAGCACTTTGTGAAGGTCATTCCGACCGAGTACGAGCGCGTGCTGGCGATTGTCGCCGCCGCCGAGGCCGTCGGCAAGACGCATGAGCAGGCCGAGGAGCTGGCGTTTGACATTGTGACCGGTCGCGCCGACGCCGCCGATGTCGCTCGCTTTGATGTGGCGGGTGGTGTCGCTGGCGCTGTGCCCGCCGCCGCCAGCTCTGTTGCTTCGACCAAGAAGGAGGCGTAAGTGCCATGGGTAAGCCCGGTGCTTTTCTTGATATCGATCGCGTGACCCACGAGCTGCGCCCCGTGGAGGAGCGCAGCCGCGATTTCGATCCCCTGTACGTGGAGCTCGACGACGATGCGCGCCGTGCCCAGGCGAGCCGCTGCATGATGTGCGGTGTGGCGTTTTGTCAGATGGGCGCGAGCTTTGGCAAGGCACGTCCGAGCGGCTGTCCGCTGCACAACCTGATTCCCGAGTGGAACGAGCTGGTGTACCGCGGCCGTTGGGACGAGGCTGCCGAGCGCCTGTCACTCACCTCGCCCATGCCCGAGTTCACGAGTCGCGTGTGCCCGGCGCTGTGCGAGGCCGCATGCAACCTGGGCTCGGTCGATGGCCAGCCCACGACGATTCATGACAACGAGCGCGCGATTAGCGACCATGAGTGGGCCAACGGCGGTCCGCACCGCTTTGAGCCGGCAGGGGAGGGTGCACCCACGGTTGCCGTGGTGGGTTCCGGTCCCGCTGGTCTGGTGGCAGCATGGGAGCTTGCGCGTCGTGGCGCCCGCGTGACGGTGTTTGAGCGCGACGACCGCCCGGGCGGTCTGCTCATGTACGGCATTCCCAACATGAAGCTCGAGAAGTCCGTGGTCGAGCGTCGCGTGGCGCTCATGCGCGAGCTGGGCATTGTGTTCGAGCTGAGTGCCGACGTGAGCGATTCCAAGGTTACCGCCAAGCTCGACGACTTTGACGCCGTCGTGGTGGCTGCCGGCGCCCGTGCTCCGCGTGGGCTTTCGGCTGCGAACATTGATGCCCCGGGCGTGGTGTATGCCGTGGACTACCTGGCGGCTTCGATCGTCTCGGTGCTCGATGGCGGCGAGCCCGCGGTGAACGCGCGCGGCCTGGACGTTGTGGTCATTGGCGGCGGCGATACCGGTAACGACTGCGTGGGCACCGCGGTACGTCAGGGTGCGCGCAGCGTGCGCCAGTTTGAGTTCTTGCCGGCGGCGCCTGATGCGCGCGCGGCGAGCAACCCCTGGCCGCAGTGGCCCAACGTGAAGAAGACCGATTATGGCCAGCAGGAGGCCATCGCTGCCATGGGCGGCGAGATGCGCGCTTGGGGTGTGGATACGCTCGAGGTACTGTTGGACAAGAAGGGCGCGGCCGCGGGCCTGCGCGTGGTCGATCTGGATTGGTCGGCTGGCAAGCCCGAGCGCATCGCGGGCTCCGAGCACGAGGTGCCGGCCCAGCTGGTGCTCATCGCCTGCGGCTTTACGGGTCCATGGCG
>CABUDJ010000102.1 GCA_902490325.1 uncultured Collinsella sp.
TGGAGAGAGCGCTCCCGCAAACTGCCTCTTGACAACTTATAGGAGCGTCGGTTTTATGTTTCGCTATGCGGGCTGTGCTTGGCTATTGCAAAATAGTCTACTCACTTAGGTTTGAGGGCCGTTCGCTGGCGCCTATTTGCGCTTGTTTGCCAACGCCGCGACCATCAGAAGCCCCTAGGACTCTTGCGGTAGACGCTTCTTGCCCTTGCGGGCACGGTTTCTAAAGTTCTCGACGGCCTCTTCCATGCCCAGAGGCACATAGGCGAGCTCATCGAGGTTATCGGGCAGGTAGCAGGCTAGGCTTTGCTCCTGCGCGCGGCCCGCCGCGAGCTGTTCATCGCTGGGCTGCGCTCCAGGTGTGGCGCAAATGCCATAGACGGCGGCACCCATCTCGCGCGTGCGGCGCTCGTACTCGGTCTCGGGATGCTCGGGATGGTCGCGGCGGACGTCGTCGCTTACCCAAAGCGTATCGTAGCCGGCCGCGGCAAACTGTCCCAGGGCGTAATCGCGCAACGGCTTGCTATCGGTGCGCAGTGTGACGGTAGCGCCGGCTGAAAAGAGCGGGCGGTAGAGCATCAGATGGTCGACATGGACGAGTCGTTTTTTAGCGTACTTGGCCTTGGGCTGCGGCGTGGGAAAGTTAATGGTGATGGCATCGAGCTCGCCTGCGGCAAACAGCTGCGGCAGCGATGCGGCGCCTCGGGGCAGGACGAGTGCGTTGGATAGCCCCTGTTCGCAGATTTTCTGCGCGGCATAGGCGATGCAGATGGGCTCCTGGTCCATGCCGATAAAGAGGGTGTCGGGCTCGCGGTGGGCGCGCTCGACCAGATAGGTTCCCTTGCCACAGCCCAGATCCAGATGAAGGTGTTCGAAGGGCTTGCTGCCTGCGGGCGCACAGGCCTTGCGCCAATCTCCGACATAGGCCTCGGGGTTCGTCTCAATCGCATCGGCGTAGCGCTCCAGGCGCTCCTCGAGCACAAAGTTCTTAGGCGTGCGAACGTGGACGGCTCCCATGAGGCTCCTTGGTCATAAGTATGGAACGCATAGCTGCGCGTTCCGTCAATGGGTTGAAAAAAGGGTAGGCATAGTTTGCCCGAAAGACGCTGTGCGGCTCGACGGCGAGTCGTCGGTGCCTACAGGCGCTTGAGAATCACATAGCGATTGAGCTCGCCGCTGCGACCGTCGGCATGGAAGCGCTCAAGCTCGCGCACGGGGACCTCGCCGCTCTTGTAGAACGTACGGACGCCGCGCACCAGGTCGGTGATCTGCTGATCGTCAAAGTGATGACAATAGCGGTAGGCGTGGCGGTCGTTTTGCCAGCCAATGAGGTGGTCGCCGGCTTCAAACTGTGCGGAATCGTAACCCTCAAACGGCGGGGCGGTCTGCTTTGGCTTTATGCGGTCGGCGGGGTGAGCTCGGCGCGGGCTTCGGCTCGAACGGCCTTGCGCGCCATGCGCTCGTCGTTCATAAACTCCCAAAAGCTGATGGCGATGATGCCGCCCGGGCGCGTCTGCCGCACCAGGGCGTCGAGTACGCGTACGCGGTACTCGCACGACGGCACGTGGTGCATAAAGCCAAAGCAGACCGAGATGTCGGCGAGCGGGGCGTCGAAAAGCACGTCGGGCGTCTCGGCGGGGTTGAGCTTCATGAGGGCGTCGAGCACGTCGAGCTCCTGGAAGTGCAGGTTGGGAATGCGCAGGGCGTGGCCATGTGCATCGATAGCCAAATCTTGACACGAGTCGACACCATAGAACTCAAACGGGCAGCTGGCATCTGCCGAGGGGTTTGCGCCGTCGACGCCCTTGGCGGCAAGTGCGCCGCCGGCGGCAAAATTCTCGAATCGCATATTGCCGCAGGCAAGATCGAAGACGCGGACGGGATGCTCGATCGTGGCGACGTCGAGCTGCCCGAGCGCGATGTCCATGGTGCGCACCCAGCCGGGCCACGGGGCCTGGCGCGTATCGGAGAAGGAGGCGGAGTGCTCGCGATAGAACGTGTTGTTGAGCTGGATGAGCGATGAGGCGAAATCGCGGTTCACGGCGCGGAACTCCCTCCGTTGGCGGTGCGGAATTAACAGTACGACCATACTACCGTTAACGCCGCAACGGGGACAACCAAGCTACGGGTCATTGCTTTGTTTGGACACATTTCCGCAGCTCATATGCACCCGCAACCGCCGGTTGTCAAAAATCTCACTAGAATAGGTGGCATGCTTTTGGCAGTGGCGGATAGATTTTTAACTGTGCAAGGCGCCTTAAGAACAAATATGGTCCGGCGGCACGGCTGGCATCACATAGGAGGAACCATGAATGTAGAAACTGCGCAGCGGCTCGCCGACCTTCGTCGCAGCAAGGGTTTTAGCCAAGAAGGGCTGGCGCGAAAGCTGGGGCTGTCGCGCCAGGCGGTCAGTAAATGGGAGCGCGCGGAGAGCTCGCCCGATACCGAGAACCTGATCTCGCTCGCCAAACTTTATGGCGTGAGCCTGGACGAGCTGCTCAATCCGAGCGATGAGATCGAGGACGATATCGAGTTTGAGAACGAGGACCGCGCCCGTCAGCGCGAGGCCGAGGCGGCGGAACGTGCCCGAACCCATGAGGCGGCGGCACGCGCTACCGAGGCGGCAACACAGGCGAGTGACGCCGCCGCCAAGGCGGCGCAAGCGGCAAGTTGGAGTGCGCAGGCTGCCAATGCCGCTACGGCGCAAGCGACGAGTGGCACCGCGGTTGGCTCGACTCCGGTGAAGGGCCCGTTCCAGTCGTTCCCGTATTGGGCCGTGTGCTGGCTGCTGTTCTTTTTGCTGATGTTCCTGTTTGGTGCCGGCCCCTTTGCCGCACTGATCTTCTTTACGATTCCCATCTATCACTGGGTGGCACGTGCGCTCGATGGCGATTGGGCACGTGGGGATATCCAGGTTGGTCCGGCGCCGGTGGTGGCTAGGGTTCGGAATGCTTCCGCTGCGGTTGATACTGACGTGGCTACCGCGACTACCGCTGAGCCGATTGCCAAAGAGGGTGATGAATGATGAAGCTTTCGCATGAATCCAAGGTACGCTTGGGCGTTGGCATCGGAGCGTTTGTGCTCATCATCGGGCTTGTCTTTGGCACTTCGCGGCTATTGGCTCATTCTGATATGGTGCGTACGACCGGTATTCTATCTGGCCATTTGTCTGATTTTGACGATGTGGTTGACGACGACGATTTTATGAACGATGGCGGTAACTATTCCGCTCGGCCTCAGCAGCTTTCGTGTACGACCTTTGATGCCGATGAGTTTCGCTACCTCGATTTCGATATCGATGCGGCTACGGTGGACGTCAAGGTTGTTGATGGCAACAAGGCTCGCGTTATCGAGCGGGGACGCGTTGCCAATGGTATGGATGCCTCCAAGGCCGCGACGCAGAACATCGCATCCGTCGAGGACTCGACGCTCAAGGTTTCCCAGTTTGGAAGTGATGACGGTAAGGCAATTGACCGCTCGGTTACGGTTGAGCTGCCGCGCCGTGTTGCCGAACATCTGAAGGGAGTCAACGCGCACGTGGGCTCGGGTGATCTGCAGATTGCCGGTGTCACCTGTGATGGTTTCGACCTTTTCCTGGGTGCGGGAGATGTAGAGTTTGCGGGCAGCGTGACTGATGCGCTTAGTGCAGAGGTCGGGTCGGGCGATGTAACGTTCGAGCTCTGCCAGGCCCCCGCGAAGTCGATGGACGTGAGTGTGGGCTCGGGCGATGTGGAGATGACGGTTCCGAACTCGACGGGCTTTAAGGCGAGCCTCACCTTGGGCAGCGGCGACTTCGAGAGCGATTTCCTTCCGCTTGGCTACGACGGCGAGACCATTTTGAATCTTGAATTCGATAACGGTGACAAGTCTGCCACGTATCGTTTTGAGGTCGGTTCGGGCGACATGTCGTTTGATTCAGAGTGACGGGGGGGGGTTATCGAAGACTTATAAACCATAGACGCGCTGTTTGATGAAGGCGCCGAAGCCGAGATCGGCTCCGGCGCCTTTGCCTTTACAATGGGGGCATGGAACAGATTATTTTGAACATACTCGAGGCCCTGCGTCGCGGCGAGACCGTGGACGACAAGGCGCTCGTCAAACTGATACATGCCGAGGCGCGCCGTGAGGGTGCCGACAAACGCGATTTGGCCAAGCGCCGCCTGCTGCCGTTTTACCAGCGGGTAAAACGTGAGGAGCCGGCCCGGTGGGCTGCGTGGAATGTCGATGCCGAGCTGGAGCGGCAACTGCTGCAGGTGCTGAGGATGAAGCCTCGTCGCACGGCTTCGGGCGTGGCGACCATTACCGTCATCACCAAGCCCTGGCCATGCTCGGGCGATTGCCTGTTTTGCCCTAACGATCTGCGCATGCCCAAAAGCTATCTGCACGCCGAGCCGGCGTGCGCCCGTGCGGAGCAAAATTGCTTCGATCCGTATCTGCAGGTGAGCGCCCGTTTGACGGCGCTTTCGCAAATGGGGCATGCAACCGACAAGATCGAGCTCATTGTGCTCGGTGGTACCTGGAGTGACTATCCGGAAGGGTATCAAACATGGTTTATATCGGAGCTCTTCCGTGCGCTCAATGACGATGCCGTCGCCGGCGTGGCGGCCAACCCCATGTTGGCGCGTCCGGGCATCAGCCGTGCCGAGGCGGGGCGCCTGCTCGACGATGCGCCTGCCGATGCCCTGCCGCCGGCGTCTCGTTGATG
>CABUDJ010000103.1 GCA_902490325.1 uncultured Collinsella sp.
AGGCATGACCAGAAGGTCTATGCCTTGCCTTTTTCATGCCAACTTGTTCGCTCTGAACGTCGCTCGCTGACGTTGGCTCAACCTGCGATGCTGACTACTCCCTTTGCACCAAAAATCGCCTCGTTCTCGGTTTTGAGAACGGGGCGATTTTATTGAACTGGATTGTTCGAGTTCTTTACGCGAAGCGGGCGACGAGCTCCTGGAGCACGTCGGTCATCTTGACGAGCGAACTGATCGGGACGAATTCGTTGACGCCGTGGTAGCAATAGCCGCCGGTGGAAAGGTTGGGGCAGGGCAGACCGCGGAACGACAGCTGCGCGCCGTCGGTGCCGCCGCGAATCGGCAGCACTTGGGGCTCAACGCCGCAGGCAAGGTAGGCTTCCTTGGCGATATCGATAAGCTCGGGGTAGTCACGCACGATCTCGGCCATGTTGCGGTACTGGTGCTTAATCTCGACCGTTACGCGCTCCTCGCCCAGGCGCTGGTTGAGCAGAGCTGCGGCGGAATCCATCAGCGCGAGCTTCTGCTGGAACTTTGCCGCGTCGTGGTCGCGAACGATATAGCGCGCCGTAGCGTGGTCGACGGTTGCGGACACGCCCTCAAGATGATAGAAGCCCTCATAGCCCTCGGTGTATTCCGGACGCTGCGCATAAGGGAGTAGTGCGTTAAAGTCGCAGAACAGATTGCCCGCGTTGACCATGCGGCCCTTGGCGTCACCGGGATGGATGGACTGGCCCTCAAAGCGAACGGTTGCCTCGGCGGCGTTAAAGCACTCCCACTCCAGCTCGCCGATGGGGCCGCCGTCGACCGTGTAGGCGTACTTGCAGCCAAAGGTATCGATATCCAACAGCTCGGCTCCGTGGCCGATCTCCTCGTCAGGGCAGAAGCAAATGCCGAGTGCGGGATGGGGCAGAGAAGGGTCCTGAGCGATACGCGCGACAAGCGACATGATCTCGGCGACGCCCGCCTTGTCGTCCGCGCCCAGCAGCGTGGTGCCATCGCTGCAGACCAGGTCCTCACCCGCGAGGTCATTCAGGGCGGGAAGCTTGGCGGTACCCATGGCAACGGGCTTACCGTCAACCGTGCCGCAGACCAGGTCGCCGCCTTCGTAGTGTACGATGTGCGGCTTCACGCCGGCGCCCGGTGCAACTTCGGTGGTGTCGAGATGGGCGATCAGGCCCAGGGCGGGCTTGTCCTCAGCGCCCGCACTTGCGGGGATATGCGCGCAGACATAGGCGTGCTCGGTCACGTGGGCATCTTCCGCACCAAGCTCGCGCAGCTCTTCAGCCAGCACGTTGGCAAGGTCAAACTGAACGGCGCTCGAGGGTACCTGGTCGCAGTTTGCATCCTCGGACTGCGTGTTGATCTGGACGTAGCGCAAAAAGCGTTCGAGGACATCGGGGCTCGTGGTGGTGTTTTCCATAAAGACCGCTCCAATCTTGGTCGTCGTGTGCAACAAGAACTCTAGCACGGTATGCCACGGCATACCACGACGCTTGGATGGGGTAGAATCAGCCATTGAATGCAGAAGGGACGGAAGATCATGGATACGACAAATAGCTCGCGCGAACTACATCTGACGGTGGCGAACGAAGACTACTTGGAGTGCATGGTTCGCATTGAAAGCGAAGAGGGGGAAACCAACGGCGTGCGATCGGTCGACATCGCGCAGCGCCTTGGCGTCTCCAAGGCATCGGTCAATAAAGCGGTTTCGGCGCTCAAGGCATCCGAGCTTGTCGAGCAATCGCACTACGGCAAGGTGATCCTGACCGATCGCGGCCGCGAGGTTGGCACGGCTATCTGGTACCGTCATCGCCTCATCCGCACGTTTTTGGTTCAGGAGCTCGGTGTCGAATTTGAGCGAGCCGATTCCGAGGCCTGCATGATGGAGCATGCGCTATCCGAGGACACGATGAGCCGCTGGCTCGCCTATCTCGAAAAGCAGGGAATCAGCGTCGAGGAATAGCGGGATATATATGGATACGAGTTATTACAACCGCTTTGGTGCCGAGGAACTTACGCGCCGCTTGTCGAGCGAGACCTTGTTGGCGCAGGGCCCCATGGGCAGTGTTCTGTTGAGTGAGTACGATGCCGCCGACATTCCACCGGCGTTTTGGAATCTGGCAGAGCCGCAGACCGTTTCTCGTATCCATCGCTTGTATGTCGCCGCCGGCGCGCAGGTGCTCATTACCAATACCTTTCAGGCATCGAGCTATGCCCTCAAGCACGACCAGATTGCGCCGTCCGTGGCGGAGGTCAATCGCGGGGCCGTCGACGATGCCCGCCAGGCGCACCCTCAGCTACTGCTGGGCTCAATGGGCCCGATCGGTATTGAGTGGTTTGCCGAGGACTCTGTCGAGTATCGTGAAATCCGCGGCATTGCGCGCGAACAGGCGCACGCCTTGCTCAATGCTGGTGTTGACGGTCTGCTGATCGAGACGGTGACGTCTATCCGTAATCTGCAGCCCATGCTTGCCGGCGCCCGAGATGCCGCCGACGGCATGCCTGTTCTGGTGAGTTTTGTCGTTGACGATAAAGGCGACCTGCTGGGCGATGGCCTCAACATCGAGGCAGCCGTTTTGTACGCCGAAAAACACGGCGCAAACTCGATTGGTGTTAATTGCTGTTCGCTTGCGGCCGCGAATGCGGCGGTGCCCAGGATGGTTGCATCGGCGACTACTCCCGTTACGGTGCGTCCCAACGTAGGCGATCCGGTCCAGACTCAGGATGGCCCCGTATGGCACGAGAATCCCGAAGCTTTCGCGCGCGCATGCATCGAATGGAGACATGCCGGCGCCGCAATGGTGGGCAGTTGCTGTGGAACCACGGCAATCACTACGGCAGCGATGGCCGAGGCGCTCGATATATAAAGGGCAAAACCGCTCCATACGGGGCGGTTTTTTTATTGCCTGCATGTCCTCGGCAGCATTTGCCCAAATGGTGAATGCTGGTGCCGGCAGGTTGCCGAGTGCATGTTGCGGGTATACCCCATGCGTACCATGATCCAAACACTGTGAGGTGTCTGCGCGTGTGCGCGATAATTCATTTTGGAACTGACGGTTGGCGCGCTCGCGTCGATGAGGACTTCACTGCCGATAACGTTGCCCGTATCGCCGATGCCGTCGGCGAGTTGTGGCAAAAGACCAATCCGGGCAAAACGGTATATATAGGGTTCGACACCCGGCCCCTGGCGCGCGAGTTCGCTGAGCTTGCGGCGGGCGTGCTAGCAGCGCACGAGCTGGACGCCGTGCTCGCTTCGCGACCTGTTCCGACCCCTGCCCTTACGTGGGCGGCGGCTTATGACGGTGAGGCGTGCGGCGCGCTCATGGTGACGGGGTCCCATCATCCGCAGGGTTATCTGTGCCTCAAGATTCGCATGGGTGACGGCTCGACCGCCAACCAGGATGTCATCGAAGAGCTCGAAGAGGCCATGGCTCCCGAGCCAATGGGGATCGAGGGGCAATATCGCACCGCGGATATCATTCCTGACTATATGCAGGCGGTGGCATCATTTGTCGATGCCGAAGCCATCCGCGCCGCGCACCTGAGCGTGGTTGTTGATCCCATGGGCGGCGCAGCCCAGGGCTATCTAGCTGACTTGCTGCGCGAGCTTGGCGTTGAGGTGCACGAGATTCACGCCGGGCAGGCGTCTGACCAAGAAGATATCTGCCCCGACCCCGTTGAGCCTTGGGTGGACGCTTGCGAGCGCGCGGTTATCGAGGACGGAGCTTGCGCTGGCCTGGTGACCGACGGCGACGCCGACCGTATCGGCGCGGTTGACGAGCGCGGCAGATATATACATCCGCATCAGATCATGGCGCTCGTTTTGGGCGACTTAGTTCAATTTCGTAACTTGGAGGGGCGCGTCGTCGTCAACCTTTCATGCTCGACGCTCGTGCGTCGCATTGCCGAGGCGCTTGGCTGCCGCGTGACCGTCAAACCAGTCGGTTTCAAATATATAGCGGCGGAGATGAAGAAGGGCGGCGTCCTCATAGGCGGCGAAGAAGCCGGTGGTATCGGCATCGCCGCGCATATGCCCGAGCGCGATGGAATCCTCGCCTGTCTGATTCTGTGTGAGCTTATGGCAAAGACGGACGCGCCTTTGGGCGTTCTGGTCGACCAACTCGAGGACAGTTTTGGTAAGACGAGTTACGGTCGACGCGATTTACGCCTTGAGGCCGAAGATGCCGAAACGTTACGAACCCTGCTGCCGGGCGTAAACCCCAAGTCGATTTGTGGCAAGGTGCCGCAAAACGTTAGTCATATGGATGGATTGCGTTTGGCATTCGAGGATGACACATGGCTGCTGGTCCGTCCTAGCGGGACCGAACCAGTGGTGCGCGTCTACGCCGAGGGGTTCTCGGTGGAAGAACGTGATGAGTTGCTCGATGCTGGCTGTGCTTTAGCTAGGGGGGCGTATCCGCTTTAACCATGAGACTGCCTTATATAAAGAGATGCTCGGCGAGCGGTAGGTAACGGCTGGCAAACGTTAGTCGGATCCCAAGATGTGTAGGAAATGTGTACTCCCAGATTCCCGCCCCCGGGGCCCCTCCGGTCTGGCAATATATCTCCTTGCCGCG
>CABUDJ010000104.1 GCA_902490325.1 uncultured Collinsella sp.
CGCGGTTGGGGCGGGCGTCGCCGTTGTTATCGCCGGCAACAGCACGCAAAACCTAGAACGGCACATTCGCCGCGACGACCCGCGCGATGCTGAGCACGCGCGACGCGGATTTTGGGTCACGACGCTCGATGTGAGCGTTGGCGCCGACAGCGCCGACTTTGCCATTGTCGAACGCCTGCAGGCGGGCGACGTAGTCGTGACGCAGGACATTGGCTTGGCGAGCATGGTGCTCGGGCGCGATGCCGCCGCCATCGGCGTGCGCGGGCGCGTCTACGATAAGGCGACCATCGACATGCAACTGTTTATTCGCCACGAGGAAAAGAAGGTGCGCCGCGCCGGCGGTCGCACTCGCGGTCCGGCGGCATTTACCAGCGAAGACCGGGCCCGCTTTAAGCGCAACCTCACCGAGCTGCTGCGCTAACCAAGGTAGATTTTTGGGACATGCCTAAAAATCTACCTTTTTGTTTTGGCAGCGGGGAATGCCCTGGTCACAGGGGTAGATCGTAAGACATGTCCCAATAATCTACTTAAAGGCCAACGGCGGATAGGATAAGGCCCCAGCCGGCGCCGATGACGTACATCATGACCAGGAACACGACGTTTTCGCGGGCGCTGCGGTTGGTGCGGAACAGCACCAGGTAGCCCACGCCGGCAGAAATGAGCGTGCCGGCGAGCATCGGGGCCAGCTGCAGCGCGCCTTCCAGGTACAGTTGCGTGATGACGACGCTGGCCGAGCAGTTGGGAATCAGGCCGACAAGCGCCGAGCCCAGGACCGCAAGCGTCTCGTTGCCGCGCAGGAACTGCTCGATCGCCGACTCGCCAAAGGTCTCGAGCACGGCGACCAGAATCAGCGTCACCAGGAAAATGAATACCGACACCTGCACGGTGTGGGAGATGGCGCTGCGGATAATCGACAGGACAGGCGTCCCTTCGTGGGAATGGGAGTGACCGTGACCATCATGGTGTTCATAGTCGCCCTCATGACCGTGATCGTGGCCATGTCCGTGTTCGTGCTCGTCCTCGTCTTCATCACAACCGCAATGGTCGCGCTCGCACAGCTCGTGGATGTGGTCGGCGCTCACGCCCGCCTCGGCCACCTCGTCGATGATGTCACCGCCAGTGTGGTCGTCGTGCGCGCAATTCACGTGGGCCGGGTTGGCCGCGGTTCCCAGCACGGTGCGGCGAATCGCCGCATGCGCGCGAGCGTTACGACGCAGGCCGCGAATGGCGGCGTCCACGATAAAGCCCGTGACCAGCGCGATCAGTGCCTTCGAAGCCAAAAGCATCGCCATGGTCTGCACGGGCACCTGCTCGGCGAGCAACAGCGGCAGCATCTCATCGGAGGTCGAAAGGAACACCGCCACCAACGTGCCCAAGGTCACGACACGACCGGCGTACAGTGTGGCCGCCATTGCCGAAAAGCCGCACTGCGGCACCATGCCCAGCAGCGAGCCAACCACGGGACCCGTGGCGCCGGCGCGCTTGATGGCCCCGTTAACGCGGTTGCCCGCAACGTGCTCCAGGGTCTCGAGGGCCAGATACGTCACCAACAAAAACGGCACCAGCGACAGCGTGTCCTTGCCAGCGTCGAGCAAAATATCAATCAGCAAATCCATGAAGGATGGAACCTTTCGTGTCTTTCGGCAGCATTGTAAAAGTCCTAGCGGTCAACTAGGGTATTGTAGTTGACCTAGGCGTGGTGCCAATAGTTGCCCATGGTAAACTATCATCTCGCCACAACTCAGTAACCCCGAGCCGCGCGACGCGGCCCGTCCAAGGAGCAGCCTATGAACGTTTCGCAAGCACTCGAATACGAACGCCAACCGTTTATCCCTATGTTTATCTATGGCGATCACGGCGCCATGGAGTCCGAGCGCCAGAAGGGCGAAGAGGCCCTCAAGGTGCTCGAGACCGAGTACTTTACCGCCGAGGGCGACCCCAGCTTCGACTTTGCCACCGTGCGCGACCTGGCCGACCGCAACCGCGACCTGTGCGACCAGATTGGCGAGGCGCGCCTGCGCAACGTGACGCCCGCGACGCTTTCGCGCGGCCTGTCCGATGCCGACACCTGCGCCGCCATCGGTAAGATGCAAAAGCGCACCGCCGCGTCGGTCATGCGCGAGATCCGCGGCGACCGCGACGCGCTCGGCGTGGCCTACGCCCGCAAGCCCATCCAGGGCACCGTGCTCGGTATCGACATCGAGACCACCGGCCGTGCACCCGAGCGCGGCTATATCATCAACGTGGGCTGGGAAATCATGGACCTCACCAGCGACGCCGTGCCGCATGACGCCGAGGCACACTACTGCGGCCTGCCCGATATCTACCGCGGCGAAGATGTGCCGCTGTCGAATATCCACCACATCACCTGGGACGACATCGACGGCAAAACGCCCTTCCGCGAGAACAAGGAATTGCAGAAGCAGCTGCTCAAGCTTATGAAGAAGTACCCGTACATGGCGCATAACGCCGCGTTCGAGGACAGCTGGTTCAAAATTCATCTGGACGGTTACGCCGAGGCACGCCGCGCCGGCAAGATTATCGTCATCGACTCGCGCCAGATCTGCCGCAGCTTGGACGCCGACGTGCGCTCGCTCCCCCGCGAGTCCGCGCCCGCCGCGCTCGAGAACTGGGCGCGCCGCCGTGGCACCCTCGCCGCCGATGCCAACGAGCAGCATCTGGGTCTGGACGACACCGACCTCATGCTCCGCACGGTTCAGGCCGAGTTCAACCTCAAGAACCTATTCGCGAAATAACCGATCCATCTGCGGGAGCGCCTGCCAGGCACAGCACAATCCGTCTGGGCACACCGACACGCAGTAAACTAGGGCGCAGCCTTATGGCTGCACCCTAGTTTTCATCAAAACGAGCAAATACGCGTGCTTCACATAGTCGGCAGGTTGGCCCACCTACATTTTTCGAGTTGTTCGGCCAGCTGAACCACTAGTCAAGGCCCCTTGAACCGCAATCGAAGCTAAAATCGCCTTAATTTCGCAACCAAGCCCCATAAATCTACCTGAATCAATTCGAATAGGACGTTGCGATCGCACCATTTGTATAGGATAAGGCCGAATAACTCAAATTATGTTGGTGAGGCATCTGAGCGGTCGGCAAAAACGCTTAGAAGCTACGAATCCGCAACTAAAGTTCATCAAAAAGGGGCAGCCGGCAGAAACCTCCCCAGCCAAAGCTGCTCCCTCAATACGACAGCTCAAAAACCCACCGTTCGCAGAAGATAAGCCGCGCCCCAATACCGTTGCCCGAAGTTTCGGGCGTATGCGGCGTCCGCTATGCCATCATGCGCGTATGAGAATCATTCTGTCACATACCACGGCACGCGCTGTATACCAAACAGCCAACTCGCTCGCAAGCTACGCGACCGGTCCCATACCTATGGAAAAGATCAGGGTGTCTGCGCCGACCACGTCCGACCTGGAAGCGGCACGAGCATGGCTCAACAGAAAGAATGTCGATTCTGAACGTATCCATGTGCTGACGTTTTCCAATAATGCCAAAAGGCACCGCAAGGGCTGCATCTGCCACTGCACGCGCTATACGTTTGATGCAGAAAGCTACCTAGAACTCGAGCCGAACGTCTACATCGTCGATATCAAGCTGTGCGCGTTAGAAGCAACAGCCGACCTCAACCTTTCGGAGCTCGTTGAGTATTACTTTGAAATCTGCGGCTCCTACGCGCTTGGAACGTCCGACGAAACTCAATATCGCGAGCGCCCAGCCCTAACCAGCGTTGAAGAGCTCAGAGCCTTCTTTTCAGAGGCACCGGGGTATCGTGGATCTAATAAAGCACTTAAGGCACTTTCTTATGTACACGAAGGCTGTCGCTCCCCACTCGAAACGGCGTTTGTCATGATGCTGACAATGCCCAAGTCAATGGGTGGCTTAGCCATACGCGCTATCAAAACGGATTATCCGATCCCAGTCCCCAAAAGATACGCCGCCCTAACGCGACGGACGGTTTTCTACCTCGACGCGCTGCTCGAAAATTCGATGACCGATATCGAATACAACGGCTTTTACCACGACGAACCCGAGCAGCAATCAATTGACGAGGAGCGCCGAAACACGCTGCGAAACATGGGATATGCCGTTATCACGGTTAATCGTCATTCGTTTTTCAAGCAGTCCGCTTTTAAACGGGTCATGGAAGCGATTCGCATTC
This sequence comes from uncultured Collinsella sp., assembly GCA_902490325.1. Classification (GTDB taxonomy): domain Bacteria; phylum Actinomycetota; class Coriobacteriia; order Coriobacteriales; family Coriobacteriaceae; genus Collinsella. The sequence goes on from CABUDJ010000104.1 coordinate 4,181, forward strand.
GCGAGAAGATATGGCCCGGTCGACTCCCGGATAACTTCGCCATCCTGCAAGAAACTCTTCGTCAATTTGTCTTGCGGCGCTACTTCGAATACGGTCGCCGCGTCCTGGAGACACTCAAAGAAGAAGAGGCCGCCAAGCGCGAAATTGCAAGCCAATATCCGCAAGCTGATGACCCGAGCATCAACGATGTGCCCGAACCCGA
>CABUDJ010000105.1 GCA_902490325.1 uncultured Collinsella sp.
CGGCAGAGTCGCAGCGTGAGCTCGATGCCGCTCGCAGCGAGGCCGAGCGCGCGTTTGCTGACTATCGCGCGAAGGTGCAAGAGAAGTTTTCCGCCGCAAAGGCTCAGTCCGAGCAAGAGGCCGAGGGCCTGCGTGCCCAGCTGCGCGAGCAGGAACTGATGGCAAAAATGAACCTGTCAGAGGCGGTCGCCGCGGCGGAGCGAGAGCGCGATGAGGCGCGTGCCAAACTGACGAGCGAGCTGGCGGTGCGCGATTCTCGCGAGGAACAGGTCAAGGCGGCACACGAGCTCGAGCTTGCGCAGGCCAAGCGCGCGAGCGATGACCTGATTCGCTACAAGGACGAAGAGATTGAGCGCCTTAAGGACATGAAGGTCCGCCTGTCCACCAAGATGGTGGGCGAGTCGCTCGAGCAGCACTGCGAGACCGAGTTTAACCGTCTGCGCATGACGGCGTTTCCTAACGCGTACTTCGAGAAGGATAACGATGCGTCCGAGGGCACCAAGGGCGACTTTATCTTCCGCGAGTGCGACGCAAGCGGTAACGAGGTCATTTCGATTATGTTCGAGATGAAAAACGAGAACGACGAGACCGCGACCAAGCACAAAAACGAGGACTTCTTTAAGAAACTCGATCACGATCGTCGCCAGAAAGGCTGTGAGTACGCGGTGCTCTGCACACTGCTCGAGCCCGAAAGCGAGCTCTATAACTCAGGGATAGTCGACGTGAGTTACCGCTATGAGAAGATGTACGTGATCCGCCCGCAGTTCTTCATTCCCATGATCACGCTGCTGCGCAACGCCGCCATGGGTTCGCTGCGCTATAAGCAGGAGCTGGCGGAGTACAAGCAACAGAACATCGACGTCACGAACTTCGAGGCCAAGATGGAGAAGTTCAAGAACGACTTCGGCCGCAACTATGAGCTTGCGAGCCGTAAGTTCCAGACGGCGATCGAGGAGATTGACAAGACGATTAGCCATCTGCAGAAAACCAAGGAGGCATTGCTGTCCTCCGAGAACAATTTACGTCTAGCCAACAAGAAGGCCGACGATCTTACCATTCGCAAGCTCACCTGGGGCAACAAGACCATGAAGGCGGCGTTTGACGAGGCGCGCGGGGCTGCGACAGGGGCAAACGATGAGCCCGCCGAGGCGGATTCGTATGAGGTCGAGGATGCCGAGTAGGGGATAGCGTATAGTGCAAAAGCGGGGCCGCTGGCGATATTGCCAACGGCCCCGCTTCGTTCCAGTATGTACGGCTAGTCCTCGAGCAGGTCCTCGATAAAGCCGACGCGGTAGTTTTTGAAGATGACCTCGCCGCCGTCTTGCGTGGCATCCAGGTCGACATCGCCCATGATGCCAAAGTCGTGGTCGCCATCCTCGTCGGCAAAAATCTGGTGCACGTGCCACACGTGATCGGTCTTCTCGTCGCTCCCGTCGATGGTAAACATCGCGGCGCTGCGGGCATCTCCGTCGGTGAGGATTTCCTCGTGCTGCTCATGGTAGGCATCGAGCGCCTTTTGCCAGCGGACCTCGCTCATGCCCCAGTCCTCGTCGAGTTCGCCCAGGTCGCGAACGTGCTCGCGGGCGGCAAGGGTCACGCGGCGGAAGAGTGCGTTGCGCACCAGCAGCGTGCAGCCGCGACGGTCCGCAACGACCTCGTCGATGCCCTGCGGCGGCGCGGCGTCGAGGGCCGCCGGGTTGCCGGCGTTCTCCCACTCGTCCACCAGGCTCGAGTCGACCGAGCGCACCACAAAGCCGAGCCACGAAATGATGTCGCGCAAGCGCTCATCGCGCTTCTCAATGGGCACGGTGCGATCGAGGGAGCGGTAGGCCTCGGCTAGGTAGCGCAGCAGAATGCCCTCGGAGCGGGCGATGCCGAGCTTTTGGATATAGCCCTTAAAGTCGCTCGCGCTCTCCAACATGTCGCGCAGGACGCTCTTGGGCGAGAGCTGGTAGTCGTTGGCCCAAGGTACTTCCTGGCAGTACTTGTCGAAGGCGGCATCGAGCAAATCCTCGAGCGGCTTTTCGTAGGTGACATCCTGGATGCGCTCCAAGCGTTCCTCATATTCGACGCCGTCGGCTTTCATCTCGGCCATAGCGCGGTCGCGCGCGGCGCGCTCCTGCGCGCGCAGCACCTGCTTGGGATCCTCGAGCGTAGCCTCGACCATTGAGATCAGATCCATGGTATAGGTCTCACTCTCGGGGTCGAGCAGCTCCAGCGCGGCAAGCAAAAACGGCGAGAGCGGCTGGTCGAGCGCAAAGTCCTCGGGCAGATCGACCGTCAGTGCATAGTCGATGTCTGGCGCGGCGTCAGTCGGGGCGTCGGGCGCGGGCGGCACCTCGGTGCGAACGACGACGCCGGAATCGATGAGCGTGGCGAAGATTTCGTCGGCGCGAACCTCGAGCTTGGCCTTTTCCTCGGGGGTCTGCAAGCTCGTCTCGATGAGGTCGTGTACGCGGACTCGGGCATCGCCGCCCTGCTCGACCACGCTAATCACCATGGAGTGCGTGATGCGAAGGCGCGGCTTGAGCGTCTCGGGCTGCGTCTCGATCAGGCGCTCAAAGGTCTGCTTGTTCCAGGTGACAAAGCCCTCGGGGGCCTTCTTCTTTTTAATCTTGCGGAGCTTCTTGGGGTCGTCGCCCGCCTTGGCCATGAGTTTGGCGTTCTCGATCTCGTGCTCCGGGGCCTCGGCGATGACCATGCCCTCGGTATCGAAGCCCGAGCGGCCGGCGCGACCGGCAATCTGATGGAACTCGCGGGCGCGCAGGCGACGCATCTTGTAGCCGTCGAACTTGGTGAGCGCGGTGAGTACCACGGTGTGGATGGGTACGTTGATGCCGACGCCGAGCGTATCGGTGCCGCAGATGACGGGCAGCAGGCCCTGCTGCGCCAGGCGCTCCACCAGCAGGCGATAGCGCGGCAACATGCCGGCATGGTGCACGCCGACGCCGCATCCAAGCAGGCGTTTGAGAATCTTACCAAAGGCCGTGGAGAAGCTCGTGCCTTTGGCAGCTTCCTTAATGGCCTCGCGCTGCTCCTTGCTAGCGATGCCAAAGTTGGCAAGCGACTGTGCCGTGGCAAGCGCGGCGTCCTGACTAAAGTGCACGATGTAGAGTGGGGCCTCTCCGCGGCGCATAGCGAGCTCGACGGTGCCCTCGAGGGAGGTCGTCACATAGTCGTAGCTCAGCGGAACAGGGCGCGGGGCGTCGACAACCAGGTCGCAAGCAGCGCCGGTGTGCTCCTCGAGCGAGGCGGCGATGGCGGTGACATCGCCGAGCGTGGCACTCATGAGCATAAACTGCGTGTGGGGCAGGGTGAGCAGCGGCACCTGCCATGCCCAGCCGCGGTCGGGGTCGGCAAAGTAGTGGAACTCATCCATGGCTACGCAGCCCACATCGGCGTCCTCGCCCTCGCGTAGCGCATCGTTGGCAAGGATTTCGGCCGTGCAGCAGATGACGGGTGCCTTGGTATTGATATGCGTATCGCCGGTGATCATGCCGACGTTATCGCGGCCGAGTACTTGTACCAGGTCGAAGAACTTTTCGCTGACCAGGGCCTTGATGGGGGCCGTGTAATAGCAGCGCTTGCCCTGCGCCATGCCCATAAAGAGCATGCCCAGCGCGACGAGCGATTTACCCGATCCGGTCGGTGTGCCTAAAATGATGTGATTGCCGGCGGCCAGGTCCATGAGGGCCTCTTCTTGGTGGTCCCACAGCTCAATGCCGCGATCGCTCGTCCATTCAAAGAAGCGTTCGAAGGCTTGATCGGGCGTGAGCCATGGCTCGGGCTCGCTGCCGTCCTCGGGCTCCCACCAGGTGGGGGAGAGCGCGCCGAGCGAGCCAAACTCGGCTTCGGTTCCCGTGCCGCCCGAGAATGAGCTGGCAGCGCCGGCGCCGGAGACGGTGCTGGCGGCGGTATCTGTCGTGGTCTGTGCCATATGGTTGCTTTCTCTCGCGATTGTCCGCCAACTATTATGGCGTAGCGGCGGCGCGGGGTGCCAGCGCGCGAGAAAATGCAGGAAATGGGCGTTCTGCCCAGCCGTTTAGTGTAGTCGCTAGCTAAGTGAGTAGACTTTTTGCGATATTGCGAGCACATGGCTTTTGCGCAAGGGTTCTACCTGCACTGATAATTGTTCTCGGGGGAAGCGGGCACTGCGGGGCGCGGCAAC
>CABUDJ010000106.1 GCA_902490325.1 uncultured Collinsella sp.
AATGGCCCCGCCGACCCCGCGCAGCGTCGAGCCGTTACGCGGTTTGGTAAAACCGCGTAACCCCTAAGGCCGCTGGCCCATGCCACCCTCGAGGGTGACAGTCTCGCCGTTCATGTACTTAAAGTCGGGACCGCAGAGCTGAACGACAACGCGGCCGATTTCCTTCTCGACGTCGCCGTAGTGGCCTGCCGGCGGCATGTGGACATTGGCCTTGAACGCCTCGGGATAGGCATCCTGGAAGTTCTCGAGCGCAGCGGTCCAAGCAAGCGGACAAACGATATTGACGTTGATGCCGTCCTTGCCCCACTCGTTGGCGGCAACGCGAGTCAGACCACGGATGCCCTCCTTGGCGGCGGCATAGCTGCACTGACCATAGTTGCCAAACAGGCCGGCGCCCGAGGCAAAGTTGACCACGGAGCCCTTGGTCTCCTTCAGGTGCGGATAGGCCTTCTGCATGTACAGATAGGTGGCATACAGACCGGAATAAATGGCTAGGTTAAACTGATCCATGGTATGGTCGGCGATGGTCACACCCGAGGCGCTGGCCTGAGCATTGTTGACGACGGCGTCGATGCGGCCGAACTCCTCAATGGCCTTGTCGATAACGTTCTGGACGACAGCCTCGTTGTCCTGACCAGCCGAAACATCGGCCTGAACAGGCAGAACCTTGACACCGTACTCGGCCTCGAGGGACTCCTTGGCGGCCTCGAGCTTGGCGACGTTGCGGCCGGTGATAACGAGGTTCGCGCCCTCCTTTGCAAAAGCGATATCGATGCCGTAACCGATGGAGCCAGCGGAGCCGTCCTTAAGCGTGGCCTTGCCGCCGCCGGTGACGATCACGGTCTTACCAGTGAAAAGTCCCATATAAAGTCCTTTCAAATCGCGACGGGCGCACCCGCCGACTGCGCGCATCCAAATAAACGCGCCAAAAGCTGAAATGCAACTTTAACGGGTTCAAGTGAAAAATAAAACCCATGGCAGGCGAACGGCGCAACGTCTTTCGGCGAAGGGAATGTCAAGTAAAAATTGGATAGAGTGGCCGAGTTTTTGCTATCGACGCGAGCCATCGAACACGTTTTGAAACTTTGCTGCGGCGCGCGGGAAGTCGGCGCGAGACTTTATCATAGGGTGACAAACAACGATGAGGAGCACATACCTATGACAGACGAGCTGGACCCCCAGACTCAACAGCATATTGATGATTCCGCAGACGTCACCGCAGATGCTGATGCTGTGACCTGCGATGATATTGACCTCGACGACCCCATCTTGGACGAAAGCGCTACGGCGGAAACCCCTGGCGCCGAAGATGCAGGCGAGCAAAACGACGATGCGCCCGCTCAGGACGACGACCCCGTACAGGATGCCGCTCCGCAAGCTGCGGGCCCTATCGAGGTGTCTTCGGAAGAAGAGCTCGACGCCGTCATGGACTCCATGATGGATGCCGTCAAAGCGATGAAAGACGCCGTGGCCGACGCTGACGTTGACGCCGAGGAAGAGGAGGCTGCCGAGGCGGCCTCGACCTTTGTACCCGGCGAGACTCCGGTTGCCGACCAGGGCAGCACCATGCCCTCGTTTCTGCAGCTCGAGCACCCCACGATTGGCGCCGATGCGGTCGACCCGCACGCAGCAGGCTTTTCTGTGGTCGAGGGCGGCACCGGCAACATCTCCGTGCCGCAGGCTGCCGATGCGGATGCTGCTGACACCGCTCGCCCGACCGCCTCGCACTCCCCTGCCGCGAACCGCGATCTGGGGACCGCTGTCTCGAACACCGCGAACGCCGTGGGCACCTTTATTGCCCAGGGCGCCTCGGCCATGCGCGAGATGAACGCCGCGAAAAAGGCACTTGCCGATGCCCGCGCCCACCTGGCCGAACTTGAGCAGCGCATTGCCGATCAGGCCGAGGAGCTCGAGACGCGCCAGGATATCGCTGGCCGCTACGACCAGATCGTCGCCGACCAGCGTCAGGCGATTGCCACGGCCCAAAAGACTGCAGCGGCCGCCGAGATTGACCGTGATGCCCACGCCGCCAAAGCGACAGAGCTCAAGGGTCAGCTCGAACAAATGAAGACAGAGGATGACGCGACTGAGCTCCGCCTGAAGGCCGCGCTCGACGCCGTGGAGGCCCGCGAGGCGAGCTCGCGCGAGACCGGCAACCGCCTCGTTCGACGTCTTGAGGATTCCAAGCGCATCCGCGACAAGGTGAAGGCAGAGCGAGACGCCGGCATTGCCGCCGCACAACAAACCGTCGACGCCACGCGCGCCCAGCTCGAGACGCTGCGTCATGAGTACGCCGAGCTGCAACGCAATCCCTCGGCAAATCCCGCCAACTATACGGTGCGCACCAGCGAACTCTCGATGCAGATCTCCGACACGGCAGATGCCCTGCGTAAAGCCGAAGAAGATGTCCCGCGCATCACCGCCGATCTTGAGCACTCGCTTGCCGCAGCCGAGCAGGCCGTCGAACAGGCGCAAGCCCCCATCGCCGACGCTAAGCGAGCCCATCAGGCCGTGACGACCGAAGCCGATGCCGCGCGCGACGAGTTGCAGACGGCAAAGACTGCCGCCGCGACGCGCCAGCGCGAACTGCGCGAGAAAATCGCCGCCGAGGACAAGGCACGCCACGACCAAGAGCAGACCATCGCCAACGCCCAAGCAGATGCCGCACATGCGCAGTCGATCATCGAACAGGCGACCGAGGTGCACGACCACCCAGAGATCACTGAGTCGCTTGCAGGATCCTTGGCCCGAGACAAAGCCGAACACGCCGAGACCGAGCGAGAAGTCGCCCAGCTCGAGGCCACCGAGGACGCGGTGCGCGAGCGTACCCGCGACTCACGCATCAAATTCACCGGCGCCATCGTCTGCATCGTCGCCGTGATTCTGGTAATCATCCTGATCTGGCTGTTCGCGAGCAAGTAAACCAGCTGCCAAAAAACGCCTCAACTCAGTTGCGGTGAGAAAGTTTCTGTTTAGCCCCAAAAAGGCCAATTCAAGAACTATCTCACCGCAACTTATTTAGATCGACGCAAGGCAACCTATCCCTCTTGCACCGATCTCTTGACATAAGGACTGTCCCCAGGTGCCGGCACAAAAGGAACGTCCCCAAGTGCCAAGTGCCGTAAGAGTGTCCCCTTTGACTAGTCATTTAAGAACGTCCCCAATGACTACCCAATGACCACCCAATGACTACAGCGACAACCACGGCAACGCCGATGTTTTGGCAACGACAGCGAGCGGGCCGCATTTGAGACAAGGTGACGTGAAACGAAAGGGCGCTGACCTTCTGGTCGCGCCCTTGAAGTTGAACGTCAGATTGTCCAAATGCGGCCCGCGCAGCGTCGAGCAGTTACGCGGTTCGTAGAACCGCGTAACTAACAAATGAGCATCGCGTCGCCAAAGCTGAAGAAGCGGTAGCGCTCCTCGATGGCAGCGGCGTAGGCATCCATGATCTGGTCGCGGGTGGCAAGCGCGCTCACGAGCATCATGAGCGTGGAGCGCGGCACGTGGAAGTTCGTGATCAGCGCGTCGACCACGTGATAGGTCGAGCCGGGCATGAGGTAAAGCTGCGTCGTGGCGTTCTCGCGCACCACGATGTCACCGCGGCCAAGCGTATCGGCCCCGTCCTCGCGGCCTTCAAAATAGCGCGCCGTCACGGCCGGATCGGACACCGGCGCGTCCGCGTCAAACGCGCTCTCGAGCGAACGCACTGCGGTGGTGCCGACGGCGATCACGCGATGCCCCTCGGCCTTAGCCTTGTGCACGGCGTCGACAACCTCCTGCGACACATGGTAGCGCTCGGTGTGCATGACGTGCTGCGTAGGGTCGTCCTCCTCCACCAAGCGGAAGGTATCGATGCCCACCTCGAGCTCGACGGCGGCAAACTTGGCACCCTTGGCCTCGATAGCGGCCATGAGCTCAGGAGTAAAATGCAGACCCGCCGTAGGAGCGGCAGCCGAGTGCTCCTCCTTCATGGCGTAGACGGTCTGGTACTTCTCGGGGTCGCCCTCGTAATCGGTAATGTAGGGCGGCAGCGGCACGTGGCCGGCAGCATGGATGGCATCGTCGAGCGTGCGCGGGTCGCCGGCGGCATTGCAACCGGCCGGCTCAAAACGCACCAAGCGGCCGCCGCGGCTATCGGTGACAAAGTC
>CABUDJ010000107.1 GCA_902490325.1 uncultured Collinsella sp.
CAGATCGGCGTGCGAAGCCGATCTCGGTTCCGCGCTCGGTAGAGCAAATGGCATAATCGGCCTCGAGGATATCCAGGTCCTGCGGGTCAAACCACAGGTCGCGCGAGGCGTAGGTAAACTTAACGGGTACGACTAACGGCATTTCAGTGCCTTCCTGATATCGAACAGCATGACCTCGATGGCCAGCTGGGGAGTAACGTTTCTGGCGATGTTGCGCTCGGCGGTCGCGACCGCCTCGAGCGCCTGGGTGGCACCCGCAACATTGGTCGCGGCGGCAAGCCGACCGATCGTGTCGCGCACATCCTCGTTCACCACGTCGGCTGCCTCGTCCTGAAGTGTCAGCAGCACATCGCGCATGAGCGTCCGCGCGCTCGCCAGCGCTTCCATGATACCCGAACGCTCGCGCGCGTTGAGTTCGCGCTTGTTGCGGTCCTCAAGCTGCTTCAATGCTCCACGCGACAGGTAGTCGGCGTTTTGCTCGAGTACCTTTTCCTGCGTGGACTTGACCTCGGCGAGCGGCGCCTTAACGGCGACAATGAGCGACTTGGCGCGACCGAGCACGTCGGCCTCGTCGGCGGCAATGAGCGAGTCGATGGCACGGACCATCTGACGGCGGGCGTCCTGGCGCTCGGCGCTCTTAAGAAACTCGATGCCGCGTGTGGGGCTTCCCGCCACGGCGACCGCCATGCGGCAACGCGCAGGGTCCTGACCGGTGGCGCGGCTCACGGCCTGCGCGGCGACGGCGGGCGATACCAGCCGAAACGGCACGCACTGGCAACGACTCACGATAGTGGGCAGCATCACGTCGGCCGAGGTACCCAACAGGATGAACATAACGCCCTCGGGCGGCTCCTCGAGCGTTTTGAGCAGCGCGTTGGCGGTGTTGACGCGCAGCTGCTCGGCACGGTCGATGATGTAGACCTTTGCCTTGGCGCGGATGGGCGCCAGCGGCACGTCATCGAGCAGCTCGCGGGTCTGGGCAATGAGGTAACCCGTGGCGCTCTCGGGCGTGTAATAGTGCACGTCGGGATGCGTATGCCGAGCAACGCGCACGCAGCTGTCGCATGCGCCGCAGCCGTCCTGCTCGCACAGGAAGGCTTGGGCGAGCGCCCACGCGGCGTCGAGCTTGCCCGCGCCGGGCGCGCCCAAAAACAGGTAGGCGTGCGACGCGCGACCGCTAGCGACGGCATTGGTCAAAAAGTCGCGCACGCGCTCTTGGGTGTCGAGCTTGGCCAGCAGGCTTGCCTGAGCGGGGGCCATGTTACTCGGCCTCCTTGGCAAGCGCGGCGGCGACGGCTTCCCGCGGAATGTCGAGACCGTACGCGCGAACCAGCTCGACCGTCTGCGCGAAGACGTCTGCGATCGACGCAGTGGCGTCGATGAGCTTTACGCGGTCTGGCTCCTCGGCAGCAATGGCACAAAATCCCTGATAGACGCGTTCCTGGAAGGCCATGCCCTTGGCCTCCATGCGATCGGCCGCGCCGCGGGCCGCCATGCGCAGCGCCGCCTGCTCAGGCGTGATGTGATAGACGAGCGTGAGCGCCGGATGCGTACCGGCGACAGCCAGGTTGTTGGCATCGCGTACCATCTGACGGTCGAGGCCATCGGCAAACGCCTGATAGCAGGTCGTGGAATCGTAGAAACGGTCGCACAGGACCACCTTGCCGGCAGCGAGGGCGGGAGCTATGACCTCGTGCACCAGTTGGGCACGCGCGGCCTCGTAGAGCAGCAGCTCGCAGGTGTCGCCCATCGCCGTATTGGCGGGGTCGAGCAGCAGGGCGCGGATCTTTTCGCCGATGGCGGTGCCGCCCGGCTCGCGCAGAGTTACGACCTGATAGCCAGCAAGGTCGAGCGCGCGGGCCAGCAGGCGCGCCTGCGTGGACTTGCCGGCGCCGTCGACGCCCTCGAGCGTGATAAAGCTATGTTGAGCGGGCTCAAAAGCCATGGGCGCAGCCCCTTCCTACAAGGCGCGAAAATGCAAGTTATAGCAACCAAGCCATGATACCCCAGGGGCAGGGGCTAGGTGGCAGTTAGGAACGTTCCCAAAGTGCCGGCAGAAAAGGAACGTCCCCAACTGCCGACCCTCTAAGTTGCGGTGAAATAGGGACTAGATACGCCTTCTAACAGCAAATACAATCCCTATTTCACCGCAAGTTAGGAGTGGGCGCGGGCGTTGATGGCGAAGGAAATGTCGCGCTCGAGGGCTAGAGCCTGTTCGCGTTCGAGGTCTTGGGTGAGGATTGCCAGCACGTAAGGGCGCTCGGCATAGACGATTGCAGCATCGTGCTGAGCATTCGCCAGACTGCCCGTTTTGTGCGCGACCAAAACGCCGCCGGGAACGCCCTCGACAATACCGCGCGCGTCTTCCTGCGCCAGCAGATATCCGCGCGCTCGCTCGCACAGCTCGGGCGTCGCGATTGTCCCCGCCGCCAGCCGCTGCAACACGGCTGCAGCATCACGGGCGCTCGTATAGTTCTCGCGACCCTGTGCCTGGGCCTCGGTATCCATCATCAAACGAGCGAGCACGGTCTGGGTCAGCCCCAATGCGGCACACGTTTCGTTGACCGTATCCATGCCAAGCCTGCCGATAACAAGGTTCGCTGCCACGTTATCGCTCTGGGCGATCATAGCGTGCAGTAGCTCGTCAATACTGTACGACACACCCGCGCCGCGCGACTGAATGCTGCCGCTGCCACCCACGATATCTTGTTGCGCTACCGTTACCTGCTCGTCGAGGGACAGCCCACCCGCCGCCACAGTCTCGAGCGCACAAGCGAGAATGGGAAGCTTGATGATGCTTGCCGCCACACGTCGCGCGTCCGGCGCCACAGCGACTTCACCATCGAGCGACGCGAACGTTTGTGGATCAAGCGCCACAGCATAGACCGAAGTAGACCCACTATACGGCTCGGCAAGGGCTTCGATATCTTGCTGAATGGCAGCAATCCAAGAAGCCCGGGAAACAGCTTCCGCCTTTTGAGCGGACGGATGATTCGCTTTTCGTTTGGCAGGGGCAACGGAGCCCCCAGCCTCGTTGCGGCGCGCGGCACAGCCGCCGAGGCTCATCACCGAGGCAAGCGCTCCGGTCAACATCCCGACACAAAACACTCGACGCGAGCAATCGCGCGCAGCGAGGGGCGCATCCCCCGGCGAGAACCGGAACGCCTCCACGTTGTCGCCGCCACCCCGACCTTGCTCGCCGCAGTACACAGACTCACTCCCCACCATCGCATTCTACCGAGCCGTCGATAAATGGCCGCGCCGGACACCCAGCATGCCGCATTCACTGTGACGCATGCGACAGGGCTTGCGCGGCACGACTGTCCTCACATAACCAGTTGGGTCGGCGCGGCCCAACCGCACCTGAACCCCCTTATAATCTAGCCAACACATCGAGTGGAAGGAACCATCATGCCCCGGTTTTGTACCCATTGCGGCAAGCTTCTGAATGACGACGAGCGTTTTTGCACCAGCTGCGGAACGCCGGTAACCGATGATGGCCAGGCCTCTCAGTCGCAAGAGGATGCGCAGGCAGCCGAACATGCCGCCGCGCCCGACACCGCCTTCGACACCGCCGCGACCACGGTTCAGTCTGCGCAGCAGCCCACGGCGACTCAGCCCCAGCAGGCAGACGTGACCGTACAGTCCGTCCATCAGCCCGCGCCCGCTCCCCAGCCGGAAGCTGGCGCGACACAGCAATGGGCGACGCCAGCCGGCTCCGCGCCGCAGCAGCCCATACCGACCGCCGCTCCGCAGGCCGGTGCTCCCGCCGCGCCCAAAAACAACAACGCTCTGTTTATCGGCATCATCGCCGTGCTGGTCGTCGTGATTATCGCGCTGGTCGCATTATTTATGATCGGACCGTTCAACAAGAACGCCGACGATTCCAAGGGCACAACCATCGAGAAGGTCAAGATCGACCACGATGACGACGATGTGTCCGTAAAGGGCGACCCCAACAAGCTTGACGATGATGATGACGATGACGCCCACGATGCCGCCACCATCAGCGAGCAGAACGTCTACGACCAGCTGAGCTCCTACTACAGCAGGCTCTCCGATCTTGATCAGCAGGTTCGCGACTGCGCTACCACGTTTAACACGTACTATCTCAAGGATGACCGCGGCTCTCGATGCGGTTCTC
>CABUDJ010000108.1 GCA_902490325.1 uncultured Collinsella sp.
CAGCCTGCGACTACCCTCGAGAACCGAGCTCTACACCAACATTCGCGACACTACCTTACTCGATAAGCGTAGCGAAATATGCGATTAACGGTAAATTGAACTCATTTAGTGGGAAATCAATTTGTATAACGCCAGCGAAAAATGTAGCTAAATAAAGCGTCAAGAAAAAAGCGGACCCCTCGCCGGCATGTGGTTTCATGCCGGCGAGGGGTCCGGGCTGCACGGGCCGTCTAAGAGTAATGGCTACTTCTTTCGACGGTGAATCACGTTAATGGCATAGCCGACGAGCATGGCCAAAACGATGACGATAAAGCCAAGGATGGGGTTGTCGTTCACGGGGGTCCTCCTATTTTCCGAGCGGCGAGAATTCGTCGACGATGATATCAAGGCATTGCGGTAGCGCGCGGGCGCCAAAGACGCCGGAGTTGCTGGAGATGATCTCGCCATCAAACTGCATGCCGAGCGATGGCGTGCAGGTAATCTTGGCTTCTTTGGTCTGGATGATCTTAAACTGCGGGCGGCCGAGTACCTTGCCGGCGGGGTCGAGCGCGGCGGTGATTACCGTGGGGAGCAACTGCACCGTGCGCACGGGCTCAATAACGACGATGTCGACCATGCCGTCGTTCATACGGCAGTTGGGGAACAGGTTGATGTCGTTTTGGATGACAGACGTGTTGCCCGCCATGCAGCAGATGCCGTCGAGCTCCTCAACAATGCCATCATGCTCAATGGTAAAGTGCGCCACCGTGGGGTTGGGCGTGGCGAGAGCGGAGAGGAAGTAGGCGATCTCGCCGATGTCGTTTTTGGTGGGGGCGGCCTTCATCATGATCTCGGCGTCAAAGCCCGAACCGGCGATGATGATAAAGCCATGGCGCTTTTCGTTGCCGTTCTCGTCGAGCCAAAAGAGCTCGCCCATGTCTACTTTGACCGTGCGGCCGGCGCGACATGCCTTGGCAAGCGCCGCTGCCTCGGGGGCATTGCCGATGTTGTTAAAGAACAGGCAGGCCGTGCCGGAGGGGAAAACGAGCGTGGGGACGCCGCAGCCGCGCATCTGGTCGAGCACGTTGGAGACGGTGCCGTCGCCGCCCGAGACGACCACGCGGTCGAACTCGCGAACGTCTGCCACGGCGTCCTCGGGCTCCATGCCATCGCCGATAAAGCGCATCACGACTTCGTCGCCGCCCTGTGCAAGGGCGTGCGTGAATGCGTAGATTTCATCTGAGCTGGGGCCCGATGCCGGGTTGTGGATGATAAGGCAGCGCATACTTACGTTCCCGTTCTGTGACTAACCGAGTATAGTTGTAAGGCAATGCCGATATCCTACCCGTGTTTTTCGGGCCTAACCTTATTCGATGGGTTGATATGTACATTTCCACACATCAGGCTCTACTCGACTTTTGCCAGCGCGCCCGTGAGTTCGACGCGATTGCCGTCGATACCGAGTTTTTGCGCGAGCGCACGTTCCATCCGCGTCTGTGTTTGGTTCAGATTGCCACCCCTGCCGAGAGTGTAGCGGTCGATCCCCTGGTAATCGACGACCTATCGCCGCTGGCCGAGCTTATGGCCGACGAGAGCGTGACCAAGGTCTTCCACGCCTGCTCGCAGGATATGGAGGTCATGCTCCATACCGTAGGCGTGCTGCCGCGTCCGATTTTTGACACGCAGGTGGCCGCCGCCTTTTTGGGCGAGCGTCAGCAGATTTCCTACGGCGCGCTCGTGCAGACGTTTTGCGGCGTCTCATTGCCCAAGACCGAGTCACTGACCGACTGGTCGCGTCGCCCGCTGACCGATAAGCAGATTGAGTACGCGATCGATGACGTCAAGTATCTGATCGTCGCCTATACCGAGATGATGAGCCGCCTGCGCGAGCTGGGCCGCGTGGACTGGGTGCTCGACGAGCTGCGCCCGCTGGCTGACGAGTCGCACTATCGCGCCGATCGCCACGAGGCGTTCCGCAAGGTCAAACGCATCAACTCGTGCAGTCGTCACCAGCTGGGTATCGCGCGCGAGCTCGCCGCCTGGCGTGAGGACCGCGCCGAGCGCCGCAACATCCCGCGCAAATGGGTCATGTCCGACGACACGCTGCTTGCGCTCGTTAAACGCAATCCCGTGCGCGTTGAGGAGTTCCGCAGCATTCGCGGTACCGATCAGTTGGGGGAGCGCGACGTGGACGGTGCGCTCATGGCCATCAAGCGCGGCGCAAGCTGCCCGCACGATCGCCTGCCGCTCATGGTGCGCGGGCATCGCCAGATCTCTCCGGAGTTGGAGAGCGTGACGGATCTCATGTGCGCGCTCATCCGCCTGGTTGCCGAACGCTCGGGAGTGGCGACCTCGGTCATTGCCTCGCGCGATGACCTGGCCGACTACATTGAGCATCCCGAGCAGAGCTCCTTGCGCGAAGGCTGGCGCTTTGAGCTTGTGGGCTCGCGCCTGGACGATCTGCTCTCGGGCAACATGGGGTTGACGGTCAAAGATGGCAAAATTGAATTGCTGTAAGGAAGCCTAGCCGCTTGAGTGGGTAGAATGCCTCCAACGTGTAACTCGATTCGGAGGAATTCGCATGCCTTATTACTATGGATACGGCTTTGGCATCGACCCGCTGTACCTGCTGGTTGTTCTTGTCTGCACGGTGATTGGCCTTGCCGCACAGAACTATATCAACTCGACGTACAAAACCTGGTCCAAGGTTCGCTCGGACGGCGACACGGGCGCCACGGTCGCTCGCCGCATGCTCGACGCCAACGGCTGCAACGCCGTGGGTATCAAGGGTGTCGCCGGCGAGCTCACCGACCATTACAACCCACAGGACAATAACCTGTATCTCTCGGATGCCAACCGTTCGGGCGGGTCGGTCGCAAGCGTTGCCGTCGCCTGCCACGAGGCGGGCCATGCCGCCCAGCGTCAAAGCGGTTACGCCATGATGAAGGTTCGCACCGCCCTCGTGCCGGTCGTCAACTTTACCCAGAACACCTGGACCATCGTGTTGCTCTTGGGCCTGTTTATGAACATCGCGGGACTCACGACCCTCGCACTGATCTTCTTCTCGTTTAGCGTGCTGTTCCAACTGGTTACGCTGCCGGTCGAGATTGATGCCAGCCGCCGCGCCGTGGCGTACATCGAGCAGTCGGGCATGAGCTCCAAGCAGGTCAATGGTGCCAAGAAGGTCCTGACGGCAGCCGCGCTTACCTATGTTGCTGCAGCGCTCACTTCGATCATTCAGCTGCTCTACCTGATGGCTCGCTACAACAGAAACTCCAACCGATAACAAATTGGCTTGACAGGCGCCGCGGAGATTTGTGTCCCCGCGGCGCTGTACTATGTGTTGGACTTGAATTTGCGCAGGGCCGGAGCCCTTGTGCACGATAACGAAAGGAGGCTGCGTGGCAGGCTGGAATCTGACCGGCAATGCCGTTTCCGCCGAGTTCGACGGTTCGGACGAGCAGGAGCGTAAGGAACTCAGCGTGAGCCAGGCGGTGGAGATCGCCGCCGGCGCGCTCGATGCCATTCCGCAGCTGAGCGTTTTGGGCGAGGTCACGGGCTTCCGTGGCCCCAATGCCCGAAGCGGCCACTGCTACTTTCAGATCAAGGACGACTCGGCGGCCGTCGACTGCATCATCTGGAAGGGTGCCTATCTCAAGCGCACGTTCGATCTGCGCGACGGCATGCAGGTGAGCTTTAAGGGCAGCTTCAATCTTTATAAGGCCACGGGCCGCATGAGCTTTGTCGCTCGCTCATTCTCGCTGGCGGGGGAGGGTCTGCTGCGTCAACAAGTGGCGCAACTGGCCGAAAAGCTGCGTCGCGAGGGCCTGATGGACGAAGCGCGCAAGCGCCGTATTCCGGTGTTCTGCTCCCGCGTGGCGGTCGTCACCTCGCTTTCGGGTGCCGTAATCGACGACGTCAAGCGCACATTGCGTCGTCGCAACCCGCTCGTCGAGCTCGTCTGCGTGGGCGCCAAGGTTCAAGGTGAGGGTGCGCCGGCTGAGCTCATTGAGGGCTTGCGCCGCGCCGCCGCCATCACGCCGGCGCCCGACTGTATTTTGCTGGTGCGCGGCGGCGGCTCCTTTGAGGACC
>CABUDJ010000109.1 GCA_902490325.1 uncultured Collinsella sp.
CGGACTAAGGGTGCCGGCGAATAAGGCCGGCGTCCTCGAGCTGGTCGCGGAAGGCGTTGTTGAACTCAAAGCGATGACGGTGACGCTCGTAGACGAGCTCCTCGCCATATGCCTCGCGAGCGAGGGTATCGGCGGCGAGCTTGCACGGATAGGCGCCCAGGCGCATGGTGCCGCCCTTCTCGGTCACGTCCTCCTGCGAGCTCATCAGATCGATGACACTATACGGGCCATCCGGATCGAACTCGGAGGAGCTGGCGCCGGCAAGGCCGACGACGTTGCGCGCAAATTCGCACACGGCCACCTGCATTCCCAGGCAAATGCCCAGATACGGAATCTTGTGCTCACGGGCAAACTCGGCCGCGAGGATCTTGCCCTCCAGGGCGCGCTTGCCAAAGCCGCCGGGGACCAGGATGCCCGAGGCGTCGCCCAGAACCTCGGAGACATTCTGCTCGTCGAGGCTCTCGCCGTCGACCAGCTGGACGTCCACATGGCGATCGTAGAAGACGCCTGCATGGTGCAGGGCCTCGATAACCGACAGGTACGCATCGGGCAGCTGCGTGTACTTGCCCACGACGGCGATCTTCACCTTGTCGGCGTGATGGTTGGCGTGATTCTGCTTGCGCAGGAACTCGTTCCACTCGCTCATGTCGCGCTCACGCGGGTCCAGACCCAGGCGTTCGCAAATGCGCAGGTCAAAGTCCTGCTCGGCAAGCAGCTGCGGAACATCGTAAATGCTCGCGCAGTCCTCGTTGGTAAAGACACAATCGGTGTCGACGTCGCAGAAGCTTGCGATCTTTCCGCGGATAGCGTCATCGATATGGTGGTCGGAGCGCAGCACGATAATATCGGGCTGGATACCAAAGCTGCGGAGCTCCTTGACGGAATGCTGCGTGGGCTTGGTCTTGACCTCGTGGGCGGCGGCGATATAGGGAACGAGCGACACGTGGATGTAGCAGACGTTCTCGGGGCCGGCCTCCTTGCGGTACTGACGGATGGCCTCGACAAACGGTTGGGACTCGATGTCGCCGATCGTGCCGCCCAGCTCGGTGATGACTACATCGGAGCCGGTCTGCTCTTCAATGCGGCGGAACTTGTCCTTAATGGCATTGGTGACGTGAGGAATCACCTGCACGGTACCGCCCAAAAAGTCGCCGCGACGCTCGCGGGCGATCAAGCTCTTATAGATGGCGCCGGTCGTAAAGTTGGAATCGCGGGTCAGGTTCTCATCAATAAAGCGCTCGTAATGGCCCAGGTCCAGGTCGGACTCGTAACCATCCTCGGTAACGAAGACCTCACCATGCTGGAAGGGGCTCATGGTACCGGGATCGACGTTCAGATACGGGTCGGCCTTCTGCATCGTTACTTTGTAGCCACGCGACTTGAGCAGACGGCCCAGCGAGGCCGCGGTAATACCCTTGCCCAGGGACGAAACCACGCCACCGGTTACGAACACATGCTTGGTCATATTGAGTTACCTGCGCTTCCCGTAGAAGTTGTTTATCCACATCTTACGGGTCTTCATTGTAATACTCGCGCCGCGGACCGTTCGCAATTTTTCTTGCGTGCGATTGCATTTCTCAATCTTGAAACAAAACGCCGCCCGGTTTCCCAGGCGGCGTCGCTATAGCAAGGGTTACATGCTGCTATCGATCAGCAACCTCGTCCTCAAGCATTTCTTGAACGAGCATGCCGGTACGGACGCCCTCAAGATACCACTCGCCACGTTCGGTGAGGCAAATGCCATTTGCAAGCTGACCGCCGTCGTCGCTATAACGCGAGACGACATCAATCATGCCTTCGGAATCCAAGCGATCGATTGCGGCGCGGACACGATACGGCGAAACCCCCACGCGCTCGGCAAGCGTTTTGCGCGAGAAACCATACGGCCCGCCATTGTCTTCGGTTTGCTGGTCGATCTCCATCAACACCAGCACCTCGACACGCTTCATATCGTTGACACTCGCACGACCCTTGCCCGCCATAGCAGCCTCCTCAAACCGAGCACGAGCATCTAACGCGCCGTGCGCGACCGACACACCTCACGATGGCAGGTAATATCCATCATGCGGCATCCCGCTAAGGATGAAACAGTTACGGTTATTGTATACCGCTCAAATTGTTTCTAGGCAGGTAAACAGCTATTTTTCGCCGAAATAGGCGCTTTATTGATCAAAAAGCCGTACCGGGCGCTAACCCGATACGGCCAAAATGCAATGCAATTACCGCGGTGCTTCAAACTTAGCGATGGAAGAAACCGCGGCGCTCAAACTTGGGCTCGCAGCACACGTTGATACCCAGTTTGCGCAGTACCGTCTCGTCCGTCGGCGAGATGATCACGCTAAAGAAGGCATCGCAACCGCGCAGCTGCTCCAGGCCCGAAAGGACGCGAGCGGCCGTCTCACTCGTGGCCGAGGTGATCGACAGCGCCATAAGCGTCTCGTCGGTGTGGAGGCGCGGGTTTTTGCTTCCCAGGAAATGCGTCTTGAGCTTGCTGATGGGCTCGATCGCCTCATCGCTAATGACCTCGAGCTCAAGGTCGACGCCCGAGACATGCTTGAGGGCGTTCATAATGAGCGAACTTGCGGCGCCCAGGCGCGTGGAGGTCTTACCGGTCACCACGGAGCCATCGGGCATGACCATGGCACCCACGGGACCACCCGTCAGCTGCTCCCTGGTGAGGGCCGCCGAGCGCGCCGGTGAGTAGTTCTTATCGATGCCGGCTTTCTTCATAATAATCTTGAGACGGTCGACTTGCTCATCGCCCACGCCGGTACGGCGCACATTTTCGACCGCGGTAAAGTAGCGGCGGACGATCTCCATCTTGGAAGCGTCGCGGCAGGCATCGTCATCGGTGATGGCAAAGCCGACCATATTGACGCCCATGTCCGTAGGGCTCTGGTAGGGGCTCTTGCCCAGGATCTTTTCCATCAGGGCACGGACTACCGGGAAGGCCTCGACGTCGCGGTTGTAGTTGACCGTGGTCTTGTTGTAGGCCTCAAGGTGGAACGAATCGATGATATTGGCGTCGTCGAGGTCAGCCGTGGCGGCCTCGTAGGCAATATTGACCGGATGCGTCAGAGGAAGATTCCAGACCGGGAAGGTCTCGAACTTGGCATAGCCGGCGGCGGTACCGTGCTTATGCTCGTGATACAGCTGCGAGAGGCAAGTAGCGAGCTTGCCCGAGCCGGGGCCGGGTGCCGTCACGACAACGAGCGGACGCGTGGTCTCGACAAACTCGTTCTTGCCGTAGCCATCGTCGGACACGATCAGATCGACATCGTGCGGATACCCCTCGATGGGATAGTGCAGCTTGGCGGGAATACCGAGCGCGTTCAGGCGGTTGCGGAACACATCGGCAGCAGGCTGGCCGGCATACTGGGTGATGACCACAGCCGCGACGGCAAACCCATTCCCTCGGAACAGATCGACCAGGCGCAAAACGTCCTCGTCATAGGTAATGCCAAGGTCACCACGAGCCTTGTTTTTCTCGATGTGGTTCGCGTTGATCGCGATGATAACCTCGACATCGTCGGCGATGCTCTTGAGCATGCGGAACTTGCTGTCCGGTTCAAAACCCGGCAGCACGCGGCTCGCATGATAGTCATCGAACAGCTTACCGCCAAACTCCAAATAGAGCTTGCCACCAAACTGCGAGATGCGCTCCTTAATGTGAGCAGCCTGCAGCTCGATATACTTCGCGTTGTCGAAACCCTGGCGCATGTATGGCTCCCGTCCCGTTTCCAATTAATGTTCTAGGCGATTATAACGGAGCAGACCCTCCCCAACGCCCAAGCAATCAACTGGCACCAACCAAACACGCCATCGATAAGTTGCGGTGAAATAGTTCCCGTTTAACCCCTCAAGAGGGGGTGCGGACGATTTCTTGGACCGCGCCTAGGCGTATCCATTGGAGTGGGTATGATGAATTGGACACCTAGTTAAGAGCGAAAGGTGTTCAAGATG
>CABUDJ010000110.1 GCA_902490325.1 uncultured Collinsella sp.
CCATACCGACGATAGCCCAGACGGCCGGCGGTTCGCAAATCCTTTATCAAACGAAAGGACATGCAGATGAGTTTGGGAAAGCTGACCGTCAACGGTCGCCAGGACGGCTTTTTGTGCGAG
This sequence comes from uncultured Collinsella sp., assembly GCA_902490325.1. Classification (GTDB taxonomy): domain Bacteria; phylum Actinomycetota; class Coriobacteriia; order Coriobacteriales; family Coriobacteriaceae; genus Collinsella. The sequence goes on from CABUDJ010000110.1 coordinate 121, forward strand.
GGCAAACCGTTCTTTTGGTTTGCCGATACGTGCTGGAGCGCATTTACGAGCATTGCCGAGGATGACTGGGACTACTATCTGACCCGCCGTGCCGAGCAGGGCATGAATGTGCTGCAGATCAACACGCTGCCGCAGTGGGATCGCTGCTGCCCCGATCTGGGCATTTGGCCCTATGCCAGCGAGGATGGCGTGCGCTTTGATTGGTCTCAACCCAACCAGGCGTATTGGGATCGCGCCGCCGCCATGTGCCGCGCTGCCGTCGAGCACGGCATTCGTCCGGCGCTCGTGCTCATGTGGTGCAACTACGTGCCCGGTACCTGGGGCGCTAAGATCGCCGAGCGTTGCGGTGCCGAGGTTATGCCGCGCGAGGAGGTCCGTGCCCACGTTGCCCGCGTCGTCGAGAACCTGGGCGAGTTCGATCCCGTCTATGTGGTGACGGGCGACACGGACTTTGCCGGTGACGAGGCGATTGCCTATTACGAGGATGCGCTCGACGAGGTTGCGAAGCGCGCGCCCGAGGCCCTGCGTACCATGCACATCAATCGCGGTAACCGCACGATTCCCGCGCAGTATTTGGACCGCCTGGACTTCTATATGTTCCAGCCCGGCCACAACTACGAAGGCCAGCCCGAGGCCTGGCACCTGCCGCAGGACTTTATCGCCAGCTATCCCAAAAAGCCGATGGTCAACTCCGAGCCCTGCTACGAGCAGATGGGTGCGTCGCGCAACGTGTACTGGCGTTTTACCGCGCAGGACTGTCGCGCGAGCGTGTGGTCTTCGATCCTTGCCGGCGCCAGCGCGGGCGTGACCTACGGCGCCCACGGCGTTTGGAACTGGCAGACATCGCGCAGCCAGGGTTCGGTGCTGGGCGAGGGCTTTGACATGCCGTTCCGCTGGCAGGAGTGTCTGCAGTTTGCGGGCGTGTGGGATTTTGCCGCCATCGAGCACGTGCTTGCCGGCCTGGGTGCCACGGCTAGCGACGACGCTCTCGCCGTTATCCCGGCACAGGAGCTGCTCGATGACGCGCGCGAGTCCATCCGTGTGGCGCGTATTGGCGAGCGTGTCGTCACCTATCTGCCGCGCACCACGGCACTTACGTTTAAGCTCGATAGTGCGCGCGGCTGGTCGGCGACGGCCCTCGACATGGAGGCCAAGCGTATCGCCAAGCTGCCCGTTCGCGACAATGGCGACGGCACCGTGCGCGTGGCTCAGCATTCCTTTGAGCACGACGCCCTGGTGATCCTGACGCCCGAGCACTAACGCTCGAGCTTCGATCCCGAGTTGCTCCCTCGGCCCGGGCACCTCCCTCCCTTTTCCGATATCAACAACCCAGTCCCCTTTATATGTTGCAGTGGAATAGTTCCTAAATGACAGCCCGGGCCGGTCAAACAGGAACTATTTCACCGCAACTGCTGTTGGGGCATTTGCGCCGGATGCGTAACAGTTCGGGCATTGCGTGGATACTAAGACCCATTCTCCATTAAAATGGTTTTCCGGACATCTAAGCGGGTGGGGGTTACCATGAGGGACCTGGGAGACACAACCGCATATTTGCGCCGGGGCATACGGGAGATTCTGTGCCTGGCGCTTTTCTTTTTCACGTTTTTGGCCGGCGAGTACTTCTTTGACGTACGCGTGGCCGAGTTTGTGCCAGCGAACGAGGTTGTTATCTACGAGAGCATCGTCGTCGGCGCGAGCGTGATCGGCTATTTTGTGCGTCCTCTCCTGTACTATCGCCGTCCCCAGACAATCGATGCAACGAGCGATATGACGGGCGTGCTGCTGGTATCGGCATTGCTGCTGCTGATCATGGCGGTGCAGTTTCAGGTTGTGATTGCGGGCGGTCTGGTGGCGTGCTGCGCCCTGGGCTACTGCGGATCGACCGCTCATGCCAATCTGGCGCGGCGTTTTGCGCAGACGCCTTGTCTGGCACGTGCCGTGGCGGTTTCTTATGCTGCGGGCATTTTGGTACAGGTGCTCAACCATATGGTGATGCCTGCGGGCATTCCTCAACAGTTTGTCCTTATTGCCTGTGCGATTGCGCTGGTTGGGCTGCTTCACGGTACCCGCCGAGCTAAATTACGCGATGAGTCCGCGCCCGAGTTTGAAGCCGAGATTGCCGAGCTATCGGTCGATGCGTCGGAGCATGGCGCCAAGTGGCGCGATAATCCCGAGGCAAAGGCGGCCTTCCAAGGTGCCGTAGTGCGCTTGACGGTGGCGACCGCCTGCCTTACCGGCGTATTCGCGGCTCTCAACGCTGGTCTTACGACCTCGCATGCCGCTGGCGCCATCGATCTAGGCGACTGGCCGCGCTTGCTGCTGGTTGTGAGCGCGCTTGCCGCCGGCGCCCTGTATGACCTGCGAGGACGCTCGTATATGAATATCATCATGACGTGCGCCGCCATGCTGTCCACGCTCTCATTCTTCGTGCTTATCACCGATGGCAACGGCGGTAATGCGCTCGCCGCCACGATTATCTTTTACCTGGGCACGGGCTTTTTCGTGGTGTTCTTCACCGCGAGGTTCGCCGCGATTTCGATGTATGCGCGCTGGTCGTATCTGTGGCCGTGCATGGGCCGCGTCATCAACAACATTTGCTCAATGCTTGTGACGGCTCCGGCGGTGGCGATCATCTCGAGTCAAAACGTGCTGATGGCTGTGGGCGTCGTACTCGTGCTGTTTGTCGGCATTGCGATCTCGCTGCTGGGGCAGTTTGGACAGGGTACCGAGGCCGAGGCTGCGCACAGAGGCCTGGCGTTTGCCACCGACGATCTTGGCAAGAGCCGTACGCCCGATCAGACCTACGCGGTGCCCCTGGAGACGCCGGAGCTTTCGTTTGACGATCGACTCGACGGCTTTGTAGCCGCCTTTGGACTTACGAAGCGCGAGCGCGATGTGCTGGAGGCGTTGGTCGTTTCGGACGACAGCGTGCAGGACGTGGCGGCGGCGCTCTTCCTTTCGCGTTCTACGCTCTACCGCCACATCGCCTCGATCAACAAAAAGACCGGTGCCGCCTCGCGCGTGGCCCTCATCAACTTCTTCTGGTCTTGGACACCCCAAGACTAGCCAACCACCATAAAGGGGACAGGCACCTTTGTGGTGGTTTTACCTGCAAAAATATGAATATGAGACATTTGTCACCTGCCGTTTTGGCGCTCAAAGGCATATGAATGTGATGTTGAGCGAAGCAGAACGGAAGGGGTGCGTCTATGGCGTCTCGGGGTTGCGCGTCTAATAAAATTGCGGGCGCGCTTATCGCCGTGGTTGTTGTTGCTGCGGCGGTGACACTCATGCGAGCTTACGGCGCCGGCGCCCATGGCGCTCAGGGAAAGACTGCCGCACAAGCATCGCTCAATGATTTTGCCGCCGCTCCGGTGGCGGTCAAGCTCATCGAGGACGGGGAGGCGCGGGCGGTCTATGAGACCGACGATGCCGAGCTGGTCGCATCGACCTTTGCCGCGCTCGACGATTGCACCGTGGGAGATGCGGTGGATGAGCGGATGAGCGACGCCGGTCGCACGCTCGTCTTTGTCTATGCGGACGGCTCGGAGCGGTCGGTGGAGCTCGAAGGCAAGAATATCGTGCTCGACAAGACGGCATATCGTCTCGACGGTGCCGACGAACTGTGGCGACAGCTTGCCGCCATAAAAAACAGCCAATGAAATGAGGGGCGCCAGCCCCGC
>CABUDJ010000111.1 GCA_902490325.1 uncultured Collinsella sp.
CGGCAAGCCGATGCGGCTCGCGCGCTCCCTCGTATACCCGATAGACCGTCTGCATGTGTATGCCAGCCCCTTACGCTCTGGTGCAAGTTTGTTTACTGTGGGGCATTCTCGCACGAAACGTTCAACCTATTTGCCCAGAGCGCATGTTGGTTTGGTGAGCGGCCGTAGTAGTCGGTGAAAGTGAGGGGGTTATTGCAGATTTTTAGCGAGCAAGCGTAACGGTACGATCGGGAAACTCAATGCTTGCGACAAGCTTTCCGCCGAGACTTTCTGCGTACCTGCTCAGCGTGTCGAGCCTCATTGATCCCAGCTCCCCGCGCTCGAGCTCCGATATGCGTTTTTGAGAAACACCCATCGACTGGGCCACCGAGGCCTGCGTCAGATCCTTTAGTTTGCGAATTTGAGCGAGCTTATAGGCTTCGATACGTTCACGAGTTTTCTCCTGCTCGGCGGCAATAGATTCACGCGCTATCCCGCGTGATTCCATATACTCATGCAGCTCCATCTTGATCGAGCCTCCTTACATGGCGACGGTATATTTGTTCCGCCCTGGGAATGCTGATCGCATACCAGCCGTTCCACTTTGCCTTCGACGACTCCGCCTGCGACTTATCTCCCGCCAACAGCAACACTGCCTGACGTTTGGGGTCAAAGGCAAAAAGGATACGAATCACCGACGGTCCGCACGACGTCACCCTTAGTTCCTTTAAATGATGCAATTTCGAGCCCTTCACGCGGTCAACCAGCGGACGACCAAGGCTAGGACCTTCTTTCTCAAGTACCAAAAGGTCTGCGTAAATCTGTCGCAACGTAGACTCATCCTGCTCATCGAGCCAAGGCTCGATGTAATCGAGCACAATGCGGTATCGATGCGGCTGATTTGACATACCTTTTTCCTTCTATAGTAGAAGTTTTACGGTATATTGCAAGAGCGGAAATAGGCTCGAAGGGTCTTTTTTGCAGAAGTGAAGCCCGAGATCAGTAGGCAACGAGGGGTTATTGGACTGCGACGAACTTCTTTGGCCTGCCGGCATGGCGTTCCTGAGCGGCGTAACGCTCGATGCTGTCGATCGTAATCATCCGACGGCCGTCGACAAGCTCAACATCGAGTTTGCCGGCTTTGACCAGCGCAGTGATTCGCGGTGCGGAAACCCTGAGGTCCGCCGCCGCGTCCTTAAACGTTCGACACGCCGCTTCCCGAGCGTCCTCGTGGTCGATTTCGACTGAAAGGGCCACGACCTCGGCCGAACGCTCGTACCCAGCCGGAGCCCGACCATTGTTAAGATCGTCGGCCAAAAACGCCATCAGCGCCTCGATGGCATGAGCTATTGCTTCTTCGCGCGTATCGCCATCGGCAAAGGCCCCGGGGACCTGCGGGAAGCTGGCACAGTAACCGTCGTCTTCTTTTATGAGAACGCAGTCATAGGTAAATCGTTGTTTCATTATGACCCCTTCGGCTACCAACCAGCTTGCCGGCGAATGCTTGCCCATGTCCCCTTCTTCGGCCGATTGCCACCAGAGCCATTTACGGTCACAACGCGATCACCAGAAACATACTTAGCATGGCTGCCGACCTGCGCGACTTTCACGAATCCATCGTGTTTGAGCAGGGCAATGATTTCCCGAAAGGTAGGAGGTTGCATGGGCCGACCTCTTTCAGCCGTCCTAATTATAAACTACTTTATAGTTTTTGATAAATCAGTTAATAAATATTACTGACGCTGTTTGGGCTCGATGACGATGGCTCGGACGATGCGGGGACGATCGGTGAGGTCGCGGACGATGCGCACATCCGACAGGCCCGCTTGGCGGCAGAGCTCGGCGGCGGCGTCGAGAGCGCCCTCGTAGAGCTCGCAGGCAAAGAGGCCACCGGCGCGCAACATGTAGGGCGCCGCGTTGAGCAAGCGGCGGAAGATGTCGAGGCCGTCGGCACCGCCTTCGAGCGCCAGGTCGGGCTCAAAATCCTTGACCTCGTGCGGCAGCGAGCGCATGACGTCGGTGGGAATGTACGGAGGGTTGGAGACGAGGACGTCGAAGGTGCCCCACTCTTCGCGGGGAATCGAGCTTACCAGGTTGGTGAGGCTGAATGCGACCTCGTCTGCCGTGAGACCTAGGGCGTCGCGGTTTTTGGTTGCCAGGTCGATGGCGCGCGGCTCGATATCGGTAGCGGTGCAGGTGACGTGGCCGCGGCGCTCCCAGGCAAGCGAGAGCGAGATACAGCCCGTGCCGCAGCCGACCTCGAGGACGCGGGCGACGCGGGGCTCGGCGGGAGCGGGCTCGGTGGCCTCGGCGGCGTTCTGCGCGGAGGTCGTCTCCTGGTCGTCACCTTCGATGGCAATGCCGTATTCGTCGAGCTCGGGCTCCGGGGCTTCCATAGCGTCGGCTTCCGCTGCATGCGCGGCGGCCTCCTCGGCCTCGCGATCGGCCAGCTCCTCGGCATAGGCACGGCTACCGAGCACGTCGCTGCCCAGCGCCGCCTCGTCGGCAGCCGTGAGGTTGGCGGCACGGCGCTCGGCGGTCGCGCGCTCATCGGCCAGCGCTGCCTCGGCCTTGCGGGCCTGCTCGACCTCATCATTCCAAGGCAGCTCAACACGCTGACGGGCAGCAGCCTCGGGGCTCAGCACCTCGGCGTCCAGGTAGCTGAGGACTTCCTCGACGAGCATCTCGGTCTCGGGGCGTGGGATGAGTACGCCGGGGGCGCACGCGACGTCGATCATGCGAAACTGCGTGCTACCGGTGATGTACTGCAGCGGCTCGCCCTTCGCGCGACGGACGACCGCCGCGTGCATGGTCTCGAGCTGCGCTGCGTCGAGCGTCTCGTCCATGCGCATATACAAGTCGATACGCGCCAGGCCCGTTGCCGCGCACAGCAGCCACTCGGCAGAAAGACGGGGATGCTCCTCGCCGCGCTCGGCCAGGTACTCCTTGGTCCACTCGAGACAACGCTTGATGGTCCAGATCTCGTTTGCCATGGGGTCCTCCCCTCTTAAGCGCCGGGCGGCGCGCGAATGTCGGAGCAGATTGTACGCGAGGGCGGCACGCAGCAAGGGACGATTGGAAGCGATTATCGAGAATCAGCCCAGATTTTTGCTCGCGGCGCAATCGAAGTGCTCATTTGTCGACGTCTAGATTTGCATCCGTCAAGCTTTTGGCAAGGTGGCCCCAAAACTGACCTATATCCAACCAAACACTTGCCAAATCACTTGACGCACGACGCGTCAAAAAATGGCTCGCGACTTCTTGGACGATTTTTTGAGCATTATTTTGGTAATCGACCGACGCTTTAAGCAGGTAAATGGCCCATAGACTACCAAGTCAACCTAAATAAACCCACATAGCAATTTACCAAAATGATCCGTTTTCCTCCGTCCCCTACGGATCAGAATGACTACCACTAACTGCCGCATCCGGAGCAAGACAACGCCGTAGGTAGAGGACGGACAGACACTATGACCCAATCCGAGGGCACGGAAACGACAGGAGCCCCCGCTCGTGACCGCGGGTCGGGGCTGCGACAATGTTGTTGAAGTGCCAGAGGC
>CABUDJ010000112.1 GCA_902490325.1 uncultured Collinsella sp.
CGCGTGGTGCAACCGGGCCGCATGCCCGAGGACATTTTCAGAGGTAAGCCCTCGGCCCCGTGATGGGATAGATTACCTGTCGACCCTGGCCGACCACTCCCAGCAGCCCACCGGCTCGCCGTCGATGAGTACGTTGCCCCCGTCGAAGTCTTGATAACACAGGTCGTTGAATTGGTGGATCCACACGCCATGGTTGAACGTCTTCTTGGCCGAGCCGTCGGCCTCGCGGTAGCGCCCGGTCAGGTCCTCGACATGGCTAAAGTAGGTGAGATGCACGTTGGCGCCGGCAGCGCGCAGGCGAGCCGTGAGCGGCAGCACGGTCTCCTGCGGTATCACGAGCTCATCGCCCTTGGAGTGCGTAAACCACAGCGGTGTCTTGGCAAGGGCAGCAACGTCCTCGTCCGTGGCGTTGTACCACGGCGCGCAGCAGGGAAGGCCCGCGGCGAAGAACTCGGGGTAGTCGGCGCACAGGCGCAGCGTCATAAAGCCGCCGTTGGAAAGGCCGGCGACCACGATGCGGTCGGTGTCGATGCGGTCGGCATGCTCGGCGACAAACTCGTCGATGAGCGCCTTAATGACGGGGGAGTAGATGCTCTGGTTGGAGTGGCCGAGCTGCTCAGTGCCGTTGTCCATCCAAAACGTGGGCGACTGCGGCACGAGAACCCAGGCAAAGCCGCCAAAGTAGCGTTGGATCTGCGCCTGGCTGATGGCCGTCACGCGGTTGCCGATATAAGCGCGCGTGGCGCCCTCGCCTTGCGTAGCGCCCTTGCCCTCGCCAGCGCCGTGCAGGTACACCACGAGCGGGGCCTTCTGGGGCACGACTGTCGTTTCGGGCGCGAAGGGGTTGAAGCAGGCGGAGTCCTCGGCCTTAAAGCTGGGCTCAAAGAAGCCGTACTCGAGCGCGATGCCGTTGACGGCGGTCTTTTGCGTGGCATTGCTCCAGCCCTTGAGCGCGGGACAGATGTCGCCGCGGCAGGTGTCAAAGACCAGGCCGCAGGTTGGATCGTCACCGTCATTGCCGGGAAGGGCCGCGAGCTGCGTGATTCGCAGCTGGTCGTCGAGCAAGCGCGAGCCCATCACGCTGCCCTCGATCTTCTTGGTCAGGCGCTGCTCGGCGATCTCGAGCGCCACATGGGTGCCAAAGGCGAGCTTGCGTCCGCACTCATCGCACGGATAGGCGGCGAGGACGTCGACATAGCCTACGGAAGGTGCGGCGTGGTCGGCGCCGCGCTCTTTGCGCATCAGGATCTCGCCCGTGCGTTCATGGCGCTCTACATATATATGGAAGGTGCGCGCATCGATATCGTTGGCGCGAACGGTGCACGGCAGGTCGAGCACGACTTTGCTGATCCAGGGGCCAAAGTCTCCCAGCGTGGTGACGGTTGCGTAGGTGCACGATTTGAGTTCCATGAGCTGCCTCCTCTGCGCCGCGAGTGGTAAACATCAGCGGCAATACAACTTAAACATGTTTAGTTTAATGCAGAGCTACAGAACAGGCAGATGAACTCGGTAAACGGTCAAAATGAACACTCAACAAATTACTAAACATTCGTTTATCACCATTTAGCAGGGCTTTTGTTGATGGGTCAACAAAGAATAGAGGTGTTTACCAAATTAAAAGACCACGTAAATAGGCATTTAGCAGCAGAGCGTCAAATAGACAATCCCTTACCGTTCAAGTACGTTCACCCCCGATTTCCTACCGTTCACCGGACTACAGACGGCAAAATTGCCACAAATTAGACGTTCCGTGTAAACTAAAGCCCGTAAACGTTCAGTAAACACATTGTTTACGACAGTGTATCCAAGGGTTCGGTGGCCGTAAGGGGTTATAGTCGCCGAGCCAAAGGCGTGCCTACGCCCAAACGAGTAGGCACACGATGATATGGGGAGGGGTCCCATGGCAGTAGATAACAAGCAGATTGCCACCGATGTCCTCGAGCTCGTGGGCGGTGCGGAGAATGTTTCCGTCGCCACCAACTGCATGACGCGCCTGCGTCTGACGCTCAAGGACAACAACAAGGCCGACGTGGAGAAGATCAAGAAGGTCAAGGGTGTTCTGGGTTGCCAGTTCGCCGGCAGCCAGCTCCAGGTCATCATCGGCCAGAACGTGCCCAAGGTGCTCGCCGAGTTCGTCGCCATGTCCGGCGTCAAGCAGGGTGCCGCGGTCGACGAGAACCTCGATGCTCCCAAGGAGAAGTTCGAGCTCAAGAACCTGCCGAACATCATCCTCGACTATCTGTCGGGCTCCATGACCCAGCTGATCCCGCTGCTCATGGCCGGCGGTCTGTTCCGCACCATCGCTGCGGTCCTCGGTCCCACTATGCTCGGCGTTCTCTCTGACACCGATCCGACCTACACGTTCCTCTACACCACCCTGTACGAGGCCACGTTCACCTTTATCCCCATCTACCTGGGCTATGCCGCCGCTAAGAAGCTCGGCGCCTCCCCGGTTCTGGGCATGCTCCTCGGCGGCGCCCTCATGGCCCCGTCCGTCGTGAGTGTCGCGACCCAGGATGGCGGCGGAATCATCTCCGTCTACGGCATTCAGATCGCCGCTGCCAACTATCAGCAGTCCGTCCTGCCGATTATCCTTTCGGTGCCTGTCCTCTACTTCGTCGAGAAGTTCTTTAAGAAGGTCATGCCCGACGTGCTCTCCACGGTCTTCACGCCGTTCTGCACCATGATCGTTACCATCCCCATCGCCTTCATCGTCCTCGCCCCGCTCGGCAACGAGATCGGCAGCCTCATCGCTAACGCCCTCTTCGGTCTCGCTGACATGGGTGGCGTCGGTATCCTGATCGTCATGGCCGTCCTCGGCGCCTTCTGGCAGCTCTTCGTGGTCTGCGGCATGCACATGCCCGTCATCCTGCTCGCTCAGGTTCAGATCATCGCTGCCGGCTACGATCCCTTCGTCTTCGTTTCCACCAACTGCGCTATGGCCGCTGTCTGGGGCTGCGCCTTCGGTGCCTTCCTCAAGATGAAGAACCCCGACGAGAAGGGTCTCGCCCTGGGCTACGTCATCTCCGCCATCGCCGGCGGCGTCACCGAGCCCGCGCTCTTCGGTATCCTCATGCGCTTCCGTCGCACCATGTTCGGTATGTTCATCGGCGGTGCCATCGGCGCCGTGTTCTCCGGCCTCATGGGTGTTACCTACTACCTCGCCGGTGGTGCCTCCAACTTCCTGGTCTTCACCAACTACCTGCAGGGTGGCCAGATGAACACCGTCTGGGCTATCGTCGGTATGGCAATCTCCTTTGTCATCGCCGCTGCCGTCGTCTTTGCCTGCGGCTTCTCCAAGGAGGAACTCGCCGAGATGGAGGCCTAAGGCCAAACCGTTCGGTCACATATGACCTCACCTACACGACAGGGCCCCGTCAGGCGTAAGCCCGGCGGGGCCCTTCTTGCAAGGTAGACTGATGGGGCGGACGGGATTCGCCCGCGAGGGTTTGCCAAGCGGCAGGGGCTTTCGCACGGGGTTA
>CABUDJ010000113.1 GCA_902490325.1 uncultured Collinsella sp.
TCCTGCTTTCTACGGCCAGGGAAGCGGCCCTTACACCAACATTCGGCACGCGATCTCGAGTAAATAACTTTCATGAATGTATATTGTTTCGAATTCGTTACGCTAAGGGGGTGTAATTATTGGGTGAAGCCCTCTGGAGACAGAGGGCTTTCGCACGCTGGGAGGGAATATGAGTAAAACTCATCCCGTCAACGCGCTCAAGAAGCTTGGCATAGGCCTTGCATTTGGAGCTGCAACCATCATGTCCATGCCGACATCTGCGCTCGCCTGCACGCAGATGTACATGGGCAACAAGCTGACGGCCGACGGTGACACGTACTATGGCCGCGCCGAGGACTTCGATAAGCGCTACCTCAAGCACTTTGGCATTGAGCCTTCTCACGGCCCGGGGCATACGTACGGCTCGGACGAGTCCGCATTCATGTATACCTCGACCAAGACCACGTATCGCTACACCTATGTACGCGACCATCCCTCCCAGTGGCACGGGCGCTATGATGCCTACTCTGAGGCAGGCATCAATGAGAAGGGCGTGTCCTGCTCCGCAACGCTGACCACCGGCATGAATGCTGATGCTGAGGCAGCAGACCCCCTGACCAAAACCGGTATTGGCGAGTACAGCTACGGCAGCGTTATCTTAGGTGAAAGCGCCAATGCACGTGAGGGCGTCGAGCTCCTCGGCAAGATCATCGACGAGCAGGGCGCCTGCGGCAACGATCAGATTATCATCGCCGACAGCAACGAGACTTGGCTGTTTGCCGCACTTTCCGGCCACCAGTGGATCGCCATGAGGCTCACTGACGATATCGCCTCGCTCAACCCCAACATCGGCAACCTCAACTACAAGGTTGACCTCACCGACACCGCGAACTGTCTCCACTCTGCGACCATCGAGTCCATGCCTAAGGAGAATGGCTTCGCCAAGTACTTCGATGACGGTCAATTTGACGTTGCCCAGACCTACGGCGAGGCAATTAGCGAAAAGGCCATGCATTCTTGGGCCCGTTATGTCCAGGGTCGCGCCTACTTCGGTGTGCCGCTCACCGAGGGCACCGACTACGAGATCGTCAAGGACGAGCGCGAAGATGCTCGTGCCACGACCGGCGCCCTGGTTAGCAAGGCGCAGCCGCTGTTCTTCCAGCCCGGCAAGTCCGACTGGAACACCTTTGAGATGATCCGCGCGTTTGGCAACCGCGGCGAGAAGGTCCCGGGCCTCAACGCCAACACCGACGGCGCCTACGCCATTGGTACCGAGACCAACACCGAGGTCAATCTCTTCCAGATCCGTCAGGGCATGGACCCCGAGATCGCGACCATCCAGTGGGAGATGCTCTCCCGCGCCGCCTACTCCGTCGCCATCCCCTACTACTCCGCACTGCTCACCGAGGTTAGCCCGTACTACAGCGACCAGACCGTCTCCTTCGATCACTGCGAAGAGGAGGACATCGTGAACAACGAGGAGCCCGAGAACTCCATCAACTATGTCCTCATGGACATCAGCTCCCTGTGCTTCGAGCACCGTGAGCAGCTCGGCACCGGCGTTCGCGCCTACCTCGACGCTCTCCAGAACGAGCTCATCGAGCAGAACCTCGAGGTCGACAAGGCCATGCTCGCCGAGACCACCACTGAGGGCCGCACCGCCCTGGCCAACAAGGCCGGCAACGCTGCCACCAAGAACACCTATGTCAAGTGCAAGGCCCTGCTTCAGGAGATGCGCGCCTATCTGAAGGCTGAGAACTTCGACCAGCCCTTCACCCCGAGCGACCTGAACACCGAGACCAACGGCCTCAAGGTGTCCATCACCTACGCCAAGGACGCTCTTACCACCGACCCGGTAACCCCGGATCAGCCTGGCACTCCCGAGCAGCCTGGTACTCCTGAGCAGCCCGGTACCCCCGAGCAGCCCGCTAAGCCCGAGCAGCCCACCACCAAGCCCGAGAAGCCTGGCAAGTCGGACACCACGACCACGGTAACCACCAACAAGGCGAACACCAAGGGCGGCCTGCCCACCACCGGCGATCGTTTTGATGGCCGCGTGGTGGCTGCATTCGCCATCGCTGGCGTTGCCGTCATCTCCGCGGGCGGTTACTTCCTCTACCGTCGCAATAAGGAGTAACGTCCTAGCTGAGCGGGCAAGGCAGCAATGGCAGCCTCGCCCGCTCAGCCCGCTCTTTTGACCGGTGGGAAACCCGCCTGAAATCTTTTAAAAAAGATTTCCCCGCACACACTTCGCTGTGCTATAGTGCAGCGCAACAGCAACTTGGTGCGACCGCGCCACGGCATCACGAAAGGAGCCACCAACATGAAGAACACGATGAAGTCTCTCAACAACTGGTGGTGGCGTGATGCGAATACGATCGGTCGACAGTGAGTCCCTCACGCCTGTTTTTGCGCTCTAGGTGATTGAAAGGCCTCCGGTTTCGACCGGGGGCCTTTTTCTATCTCGAGCCCGATCGCATTCGCATCACGCGCCTCCGCTTTTCTCTTGCACTCCCCTTCCGAAAGGATTTTCACCATGTCTCAGAACACCACCGCCGCCCAGCCCCGCACCGTCCAGACCGCCGACCGCGGCAAACTCGACGTCCGTGCCCTCGTCCTGCTCGCCATCCTGCTCGCTGCCGGCTTCATCCTCAACTTCACCGTCGGCAAGGCCATCTCGGGCATCTCGGGTGGCATGATCAGCCCCGAGTTCATCATCTCGGCCTTCTGCCTCACCATCCTGGTCGTTCGCCCCAACATCGGCCAGGCGCTCGTCATTGGCCTTATCTCGGCTGCCGTGATCCAGATCACCACTACTTCGCCGTTCGTTGATTTTGCCGCCGAGGGCATCGCCGCCATGCTCATGGCCGGCATCGTCAACGCCGCCGGCAAGAACGGTCAGGTCAAGCCCGCCATCGCCATTGTCGCAACCTTCCTGACCACCTTTGTCTCCGGCGCCATCTTCATGGTCATCAAGATGGCCATGCTCGGCGTGGTAGGCGAGCTCGCCGCCGCCATGCTGCCCGTCGTCGCCATGACCGCCGTCTTTAACGCCATTCTGGTCGGCGCCCTCTACTTGCCCATCCAGAAGGCCCTGAAGCTCAACTAGCCCGTTCGACTTTACGAGCCACCCCATCTTGGCGTTCATTCGTCGCTCGCGTACCCAAGTACGCTTCGCTCCTCTTTCTCGCGCCAACCTGGGGCCCCTCGTAAAGCCGTCTCCGTGCTTCACCACCAAAGACTGTCCCAAACGACTAGCTTTTGGGGACGTTCTTAAACGACTGGTCATGTAAGAACGTCCATTGACTATGAAAGGTATCCATGGAAACGATCATCAACGTCGACGATGTCTCGTTCTCCTATGGCACGCAAACCGAGCAGGCGCTCAGCCACATCTCGCTCAGCGTGAACAAGGGAGATTTCATCGGCATCATCGGGCCCTCGGTGGCGATCTCGCGGTCGCG
>CABUDJ010000114.1 GCA_902490325.1 uncultured Collinsella sp.
CCGTTGCGGGCGTTGGCGTAGATGATGGACTCCATCATGGCCTTGGACTTGCCCATGGCGTTGATGGGGTAGGCGGCCTTGTCGGTGGACAGGCACACGACGCGGTCGACGCCCTCGTCGATTGCCGCGTGCAGGACGTTGTCCGTGCCGATGACGTTGGTGCGCACGGCCTCCATGGGGAAGAACTCGCAGGAGGGAACCTGCTTGAGGGCGGCGGCGTGGAAGATGTAGTCCACGCCGTGCATGGCGTCGCGCACGCTCTGGGCGTTGCGGACGTCGCCGATGAAGAAGCGCACCTTGGAGGCGAGCTCGGGCGACTTCTCCTGCAGGCGGTGGCGCATGTCGTCCTGCTTCTTCTCGTCGCGGGAGAAGATGCGGATCTCGGCCAGGTCGGTGTCCATGAAGTGCTTGAGCACGGTGTTGCCGAACGAGCCGGTGCCGCCCGTGATCATGAGGGTCTTGTCTTTGAATGCGGTGGTGGGTTTCATCTACTTGCCTTCCTTGCGTTTAGCGCCCGTGAACTGGTAAAAGAGAAATTTGGTATTAGTAACGAGATATCGTTTGAATAGTCGCTTCGGTTCCTGCATCAGGCGGTATAGCCACTCGAGACTTAGGTTCTGCATCCAAATCGGTGCCTCCGGCACCACGCCGGCGAGGACGTTGAAGGCTCCCCCTACGCCGATCATCAGTGGCTGAGGGCCGCCTTTAAGCTCATGCATGAGGACTTCCTGGCGCGGAGCGCCAAGTGCAATCCATGCAAAGTCGGCGCCAGAATCGGCAATGCGTCGTGAAAGGTCTCGTTTCTCGCCATCGGAAAGCGGACGAAAGACGGAAGGCTCCATGCCAGCAATTTCCAAGCCTGGATACTCTTCCTGAAGCGATTCCTTGAGCGCCTCGAGGTTTTTCTGTTCGTTGCCGTAGAAGTAATGGCTCCATCCGTGCTGAGCGGAAATACTGAAAATCTCGCGCATCAGATCCGGACCGGTCACGCGCCCCATCGACGCGACCGTCTTTCGGCCGACAACCGATAGGGGCTTCCCATCGGGAACGGACATAACGGACTCAGCCTGACAGGACCAGTAGCTGGGATCGTCATGGGCCATGACCGACGTATGGGCGTTAGAGACGCAGATATACTCGCCATGCAGATTATCGATATTATGGGTAATGAAATCGACGCATTCAGACATATTGGTGCCCGTGATCGGGACATCGATCACGGGCACACGGTTTAATTCGGGATAATGATGATAGGACTTAAGCACTAAAACGCACCCTTTCCCGTGATTACTTCAATAACGGTGAGGGCGATAATCCTTAAGTCAGTGAGAATGCCACGCCTCGCAATGTACTCAAGATCTCGCTGGACCATACCGTCGAAACCAGTTGAGTTTCGATCAGTAACCTGCCACCATCCGGTAATGCCGGGCTTCACGGCCAGGCGCTGTAGGTCGTACTCGGTGTACTCGGCCACCTCATTCGGCAACGGCGGACGCGGGCCCACGACCGACATCTGGCCCAGGAACACATTCAGGAACTGCGGGAACTCGTCGATGGAATGTTTGCGGATGAATTTCCCGATCTTGGTGATGCGCGGATCCTCCTTCATCTTGAACATGGCGCCGTCGATCTCGTTTTGATCCATTAGCTCGATGAGGCGCTCGTCGGCGTCCTTGTACATGGAACGGAACTTCCACATGCGGAATGTTGTCAGGCTGCCGTCGGGGCGGGTCTGTCCCACGCGGATCTGGCTGTAGAAGGGGCTGCCCTCGCTCTCCAACCGGATGGCCGCGGCGAGAATTAGGCTTGGGATCGCGATAGCGACGAGCGCGACACTGCTGAATACGATGTCGAACGCGCGCTTAACGGCACGGTAGGCCAGGCGCGAGCGATCCCAGTCCATGATGGATTGCATGGCCTTGTAGCGACCGGCGCCCTCACGCCTTTCCATGGCCCGAGCGATGAGCGCCGCCCCCGCGGGCGCATCCGTTGCATATTGAGGTTTATCCGACACGTTCTCTTCCATCACTTCGTCCCCAGGTCGGGGATCCTCCCTGTTCTGCATAGCGACAGCCCGCAGCTAAGCGATCGCCTTTTTAAGGTTGCGCATTACACGCTGCTCGGCCGAAAGCACGGCAAGGCCAACGCGCGTAGTTACGCGTCGACCGCAAAGGTCGAGCTCCAAATAAGCAGTGCTCTTGCGTCTGTTAATGGTTTTGATAAGGCCTTCGTGGCCCAACAGTGGACCTGCCGTCACTATGACCTGGTCACCGTCTTTTAGGGCCTCGCTCATGGGCACTACGCGGTCTCCCCTATGCGTAAAGCCGCCAATAAGCTGGACCTCTTCTTTTGCCAGCGGCACAAACTGACCGTCCTGGGATAACACACGGGCAAAGTCGTCCATACGCAGCAGATACTGTTGCACGGTACGGGGATCTGCTGTATCGCAGATAAGATAACCGGGAAAGAGCGGCTTGGTCGTATTGACCCATTCGCCGTGTACTTTAATCTCGGTTTGAAATTGGGGATAAAAGAGCTCCTGCATGGCGCTCGCCGGCACCATGCGCTCGATGCGCTCGCGCATTACGTCTTCGCGACCGTTAATGACCTGGATCACATACCACACGAGCACCACCCCCTTGTCGTCTTACGTGTGGCTCACGGGGTTTGGGTATGGCTTCGCCAGGGCGCTCATGCGCGAAGGCGCTCCATATTCAAACCCTGAGCCCAGTCAGACAAGCACGTGGCTCTGCCCCACCGTGAACGGTATGTATGAGTGCAGTTGCTAGAGTCGCGGACGTGTATCGCATAAAAGAACGCGACCCCAGCTGGCTGCGTGCAATCCAGTCAAGCGGGTACAAAACTGAATCGCACGCAAACAGCTGGAAGACTGCTACGTTTTGGCATGCAATTTACTAATTATTTGCACTAGGGAATTAACTCAACACAAATAAACAACGACGCATGACTTCTTTATTGGAGCTCGTGGTGTTTCTGGCACCGCCGTTACGGCCGGATGCTGATCGACCCTGCGTTTTGCGACTTGCTGGAGCCGCGGGCACAGTTGAACTCATGTAACGTTAGGTATCATAGCACAAGCTGGTAGCGAAACTGATTTGGCTTGTGGTGGACAACATATCGTTCATTTAGCGTGTTCAAGGGGGTTGTTTTGGGATGTTGTTCACATTGGCGCAGGATATTGGGGTGCTAGCGGAGGTTATGGATGCTCCTGAAGCCCGAATTGACCAGCGAGGCGTACTGGTAATTGCGTTTGTCCAACAAACTATGTACAGAGATGGGAAATAAATTGTGCAACTTTTTGTTGGCGTAGGTGGGGTTTGCAGCGCGTGGTGTTTTGGCATGAAAAAAGCCTTCGGAATTCCGAAGGCCTTTGCATTCACGATGGTGGAGACGAGGGGGATCGAACCCCTGACCTCTTGA
>CABUDJ010000115.1 GCA_902490325.1 uncultured Collinsella sp.
GGAACTCGTGGGCAGCGACGTTAAGCCCGCTGCGATTACCTGGCTTAACAGCCAGCGCTCGGAGCCGTAGCGCACGTTTACTGTTGAGCTGTCCGCTCCATTGGGTTCAATCGACATGACGCCGGGCCAGTCTAGGCGCTCTGCCAAGGCGCGCGGCATGAGAAGCTTCGCGCTCCGCTCCGCCTGGGCGAGGGAGTCATGGAGGGTCGCGGGCTCCGGTGCGTGGCGCACGACGGAGTCGTCGGTCAAGACCAGGCCCTCGATTTTATCCATACGATAGGTACGCTGTTCGTCGACTGCGACATCCCAGGCAATCAGATACGTTTGATCGCCGTTTGTTGTGATGCGCAAGGGGTCGACCAAACGCTCGCGCGCTTGTGTGTCATCCATCGAGCGATACGAGATGCGGCAGCGTACGCCGTCCCGAATGGCGCAGCTCAGCTGCTGCCAGTGCGATCCGTGGGCGACGGTGTCAAAGACGCGCTGGTTGTAACCGAGCTCTTTGGGAAGAAGGGCGCGCCGTATTCGAGCCGCAGCTTGGGGTTCGATCCCCAATGATTCAAGTTCATGGTTGAGCACAGCGCCCTCGGCGGCACTCAGGCGCAGCGGTAGCACGCGCCCCGCATCACCGGTGAGGACCACGCACTCGCCGCGGCGTTCGCAGATAATACGTGCGCCCGATTCTCGGTCCGCAAGTGTCGAGACGATCTCGAGAATCTCGTCGAGCGATGCCCCCGTGATATCAAAGCGACAGCAAAGCTCGTCTCGTGTCATGCCATTCTCGCCGGCGGCGTAGAGGGCCTCCATGATATCGATGGCGCGCGAGAGTCTTTGCTCGCTGGTGAGTTTACGCACGGGCATGCTCGTGCACCGTCCTTTCGATGAGGTGATTCCACGCCCGCTTGAGAGCATCGGCGGCGACGGGCCTCATGCCATCCATGGCATGGGTCATGCAAAACGAGGCTGCGGCTTCAAAGTCGCGCACGTCAACGGTCCATGTCCAACCTGCTTCGGTGCGCATGAGTTCGCCTCGTCCGCGTGTGAGACCGCTGATCATATCGGCCTGCGCTTCACGCGCAAACGAGAACGTAGCCGCAACGGGTGGGCGGTCGGCAAAATCGAACTCAAAGAATAAGTAATCGTTGAGGTTGAAATCCGCGGGGATGGCGTAGGCCCTCGAAGGCCTCCAGGCGCGAATGATGCGGTCGCAGCGGAATGTTCTGATATTGCCGGTGGCATTGTCGAGGCCGCAGAAGTATGCCGTGCCCTCGCGCTCGAACATGCCGTAGACGCAAACGGTCCGCTCGCGTTGCTCGCCGCGTCCGTTTTGGTACAAAAAGCGCAGCGCGCAACGCTCGGCAAAGGCGCTCCATACCGCATCGACGGCGGGAGAGCGGCGGATCGGTGCCTCTCCTGTCGTCGACATGCCGGTGAGGTAGGCAATCTTGGAGCGAATGTCGGCAAGTGGCGCGGCAAAGGTGGATGAGCCTGCCGCGAGTGTCTGGTCGATGGCATTGAGCAGGATGTCGGCATCGTCTGCGGTGATGAGACCGCCCGCGGCAAACGTGTGCTCGCGGTCGATCGTCCACGCGCTCTCTTCGGTTTCCTGCGCTCCGGCGGCACGAACCTCCCTGATAACGATGCCGCGCTCGAGCAGCTTG
Organism: uncultured Collinsella sp.; assembly: GCA_902490325.1. Taxonomy (GTDB): domain Bacteria; phylum Actinomycetota; class Coriobacteriia; order Coriobacteriales; family Coriobacteriaceae; genus Collinsella. The sequence continues at coordinate 1,662 of CABUDJ010000115.1, forward strand.
TCGCGATCGCGGCGGAACTTGCGCTTGTCTGAGTCGATATTGCCTGAGCCGTATCCCAGATCGGAATCCAGGACGATTTGCTCGGTCGTCAGCGGTTCGGGAGAACTGTTGAGTACAAAGAAAAGGTTGAGGATGCGCTGAGCCGTTTTATCGAAACCGGGCTCGGGTGCCCCCTTTTTAATTGTCGCGGTCGCGTCGCTTGCCGTCATAGAATCCTCGCATGAGAAGGTCGTTTGATGCCATGATTTTAGTCCGATATGGAGATTAGGCTATATCCTTGTCCGCTCGCGGCGTTAAGATGGCCCGAATTCGGTCGTTTGCGCTCGCTCGGGGTATACTTTCGACTATATACGGTTCTAATGTGCATGCATTGGGCCTATTTGTCGGATTATGGATGTGGAGCGCACATGGCGAACACCCAGAACTATATTAACCACCTGCTGCAGAACACCGGCATTACGCCGGCGTGCAGTGAAGAAGAGCGCCTGGCTGCTGAGGATATCGCTCAGATTTTCCGCAACCACGGCTTTGATCCCGAGGTGCAGGAATTTAATGCTCCCGCGCCCAGCAGGTTGGCGTTTGCTGTTACCGGTATTCTGGCGTTTGCCGGCGCCCTGCTGATGGGCATCGGCGGCGGTATCGGCTTGGTCGGCACCTTGCTGGCCATTGTCGGTGCCGTGCTCTACGTGCTCGAGCGCACGGGACATCCCGTGGTTTCGCGCCTGGGAAAGACCGGTGTGAGCCAAAATGTCATCGCCTATCACAAGGCCTCGGGCCCGCTTGCGTCTCCGCGCAACCGCCCGGTCGTCGTGGTGGCCCACTATGATTCCCCCCGTGCCGAGCTCCTTGCTCGCGAGCCCTACGCTCCGTATCGCGCGCTCATCGCCAAGCTCCTGCCTGTCGCCACGATCGCGCCCGCGGCTGTCGCCATCCTGCGTATCCTGCCGCTCCCCGGCGTGCTCAAGGTGCTGCTGTGGGTTGTCGCGATTTTGGCCTCCCTTGTGGCACTGGCCAATGCCGCCAATATCATCTCCAACCGTTTTGTGCTTCCCTACACGTCTGGCGCGGTGTGCAACAAGTCCTCTGTTGCCGCTATGCTCGGTGTCATGGACAACGTTGCCCCCTATCAGGGCGAAAACGAGTTCCCCGACGACATTCCGTTCGATACCTATTTTGGCGAGCAGAAGCGTCGCGCCGAGGAAATGGCGCGCGCGGCGGCCGAGTATGCCGCGGCCCAGCAGCAAAACGACTACGGCAACACCATTGAATATGAGGAACCTTCCTACGATGAGGACGAGTTTGGCCAGCCGGTAGCGCCTGTCGACGCACCCGAGCAGGACGAGGCTTTTGATGGGCAGATCGATGGTTTTGAGGGTGCCTCTGCCGACGAGACACTGATCGGCGTTATCGCCCCCGAGGCTCAAGACCAGACTGTCCAGGCAGAAGTGTCCACCGAGGAAGAGTCCACCGCCGAGCCGGCGGAGGAGCCCGCGGTGGTCGAAGTCGCCGAGCCCAAGCTCTATCGCAATGCCGCCGGCAATATCCGCTTTGGTTCGGATGCCATCCGTGCGCTCGGCATGCTTCCCGAGTCCTGCACGCTCGATTACGAAGAGGGCGAGGAGCCGACGTTTGAGCCGGAGCCTGCTTCCGTTGCACAGGAGCCTGTGCCCGCGGCCAATACGGCTGCGCAAAGGCACCCCTA
>CABUDJ010000116.1 GCA_902490325.1 uncultured Collinsella sp.
GAAACGAAAGGGCGCTGACCTTCTGGTCGCGCCCTTGAAGTTGAACGTCAGATTGCCCAAATGCGGCCCGCGCAGCGTCGGCCCGTTACGCGGTTTGGTAAAACCGCGTAACCTTAAAGTTCGCTCACCTCAACGCTGTTGTAGACCTCGTCCCAGCGGTCCATGACCAGGTGGCCGGTCTTGGGATCCATGGCGTTGAGCTTGCCACAGGTATTGGCAGTCTTGAGTACGGTGATATCGTCGGCGCCGGCAGCAATGGCATGCGCAAAGCCGGCGATGGTCGAGTCGCCGGAACCCGTCGCGTTCACAGCCGCAATCGCGGGCGTCTTGGCGCGGAACGCGCGACCCTCATGGAAGCCCACCGAACCGGCAGCGCCCATCGAAACGACAACCCAGGGAATACCGGCAAAGCGTCCATCGGCGGCAAGCGCCTCGCGCAGGGCATCGACATCATCGGTCGTAAAGGACGTACCCAGCAGGCCGTTAATCTCGGTCAGGTTGGGCTTTACGAGCTCAGGTTTAGCGTCGGACTCCAGCGCGGCCTCCAGCGATGCACCCGAGGTGTCGAGCAGCACCTTGGCGCCCGCCTCTTCGGCAATCTTGACGAGCTCGGCATAGTAGCCGGCATCGACGCCACGCGGCAGCGAGCCCGAAAGCGTCACGACGTCCGCCTTCGCTGCAAGCTCGGCAAACTTGGCCGTAAAGGCCTCGAGCTCGGCCGGGGCGATCTGCGGGCCGCTCTCCAGCAGCTCGGTCTGATTGCCCTCATGCAGGATATTCAGGCAGATGCGCGTCTCACCAGCAATAGGCACAAAGTCGTTCTTGACGCCGTCGGCATCCATAAGCTCGGCCATATAGGCACCCATGTGGCCGCCGAGCAGGCCGGTCGCGAGCACATCGTCACCCAACTGCAGCAGCACACGGCTCACGTTGAGGCCCTTGCCGCCAGCGGTCTTTTCGGGCGTCACGCGGTTCACGTCGTCGATGATCAGCTTGTCGAGCTGATAGCGCGTATCAATCGACGGGTTCATGGTAACGGTCAGAATCATATTGAACTCCTGTTCCGGGGCGGCATGGCCCACCCCAAACATACGATAGCTCGTTAAAGGATCTCGATCTCAAAGCCGCGGGTAACGGTCTCCCCCGGCTTGGCCACCAGGCAGCCGCGCTTGTGCTCCAGAATATCGTCCTCGTCGGAGCAGGTGGACAGTCCGCCCCACGGTTCCACGGCCACAAAGTCACCCTCGGGCTTGCTCCACACAATCAGGTACGGCATATCGGGGAACGTCAGGCGCACGCCCTTGTCCTCGGTCTTCTTGGTCAGCGTAACCACGCGGCTCTCGAGCACGTCAAAGATGGTCTCCGCGAAGTCGAAGAGTTCGTGGGTCAGCGGCAGGTTCTGGTCGATCATGGGGTTCTTGCTGCGATGCTCAACATCAATCAAGCCCGTTGAGGGAACGGCAGTGCAGAGCTCGGCGGCCTCGCGCTGATCAAAACGGAGCTCGTAGTCATCATAGGACTCGCCCTCGTCAAGCGGGCACTTAAAGCCGGGGTGACCGCCCACAAAGAACGGCATGTCCTCGGTGCCCTCATTGGTCACCTCGTACGACACGGCCACCTTCTCCGCATCGATCGTGTAACGAGCAACGATCTTAAACGGATACGGGTACTGCTCGAGCAACTCGGCATGGTCGGCAGAGCTTAGGCTCAGCGCGACCATGTTGTCGCCCTGCTCCTCGAGCTTCCACTCCTGTTTGCGAGCAAAGCCGTGACGGGCAAGCTTGACCTCGCGGCCGCCCATGGTCATCGCGCGACCGTCACGAAGGCCGCCGCAGATAGGGAAACAAATGGGTGCCTGGCCCGACCACACCGCCGGGTCGCCCTGCCACAGGTACTCACGGCCGTTGGCCACAATTGAGGTGAACGAGCCGCCCGCCGTGCTCAGTGCTACGCGGATAGAACCGTTATCAAGAACAAACTCCATAGGAGCCTTCCCTTTCTTACGACAGCCCGCCAAGTCAGTGGGGCTGATAGCAAACCGGCCCGCGCCCCATCACAGAAACGCGAGCCGTCAACGGACTAGTTAATTACGCCGGATACCCGCTAATCGTGATACTCGCCGCGGTCCCACTTCTCGAGGAACTCGTCAAAGAAGTGCGGATCAGTCTGAGCCTCGGCGTCGGCCTTGTTGCAGGCATCGATCTTGGCGATCAGGGCATCGTGCTCGGGGGTCTTCTCGTAGGGCTCCTCCAGGAAGGCAAGCATGATGTCAGCCATCAGGAACTCGCCGGTAATCTTGCCGCCAAAACCCACGATGTTGGCGTTGAGCTCGCGACGGGCATACAGGGCAGAGGTCATGTCGCGAACCAGGGCGCAGCGGGCGCCGGGAACCTTGTTGACGGCGTTGGTGATGCCGATGCCGGTGCCGCACAGGGCCACGCCAAAGTCGGCCTTGCCGCTGGCAACAGCCTCGCCCACGGCCTTACCGTAGATGGGATAGTGCGTACGGGTGTGGCTGTAGGTGCCGCAGTCGAGCACCTTGTAGCCAGCCTGCTCCAGGCGGTCGGCCAGATAGATCTTCTCGTCCGTAACGATATGGTCGCAACCGATTGCGATGGTCTTCTTCATCAGAACGTCCTTTCGTCTGAATTCACAAGTTGAGGTAGAAGTTCGAGTTCTCGGTGGCTCTCGTTAGGCCATCTTGTTGAGCATGTCGACACGAACCTGGTGACGGCCGCCGGCGTACTGGGCACGCAGGAACTCGCGGGCGATCTTCTTGGCGACCTCGGTACCCACAACGCCCGCGCATTCGATAAGTACGGAGTCGGCTC
>CABUDJ010000117.1 GCA_902490325.1 uncultured Collinsella sp.
AAGCACTTAATGTGCTTTCCGTCTTGCGCAGGACTGTAGAGCAGCAAACTTAACCCCCGCCCTCAGCCCCGGAGACCCTCCCGGATGGCCCTGAAAAATTTTTTCAAAAAAGTTGTTGCGCGCCGGACAGACTTCTGTGTATACTAATCCCCGCAGCGCACGCGAGCGGAAACAAACGCGAACGCCTGCCTGGGGAGTTAGCTCAGTTTGGTTAGAGCGCCGGCCTGTCACGTCGGAGGTCGCGGGTTCGAGCCCCGTACTTCCCGCCAACGCAATTAAAGCCACGTCTTCGGACGTGGCTTTTTGCGTTTAATAGGCCCTCGATCTTATATGCCTCTTTATCCAAATCACCGCATTTGCAACGAGCGAGCCAGCCTCTACTGATATATGTGTTCAAACAGGGGGTTTGTTGCGCAACATCTGTTCAATGAAGCAGGGGGTTCGGTTATACTAAATTGCACTTTAGGCCGTACCTGATTCAGCTAGTCTTCAAGTGCGGCATTCAGTGAACACCCATTTTATAATTTGGTTGTTCAGGCGGTCATTTGGCGTCTCGACACAAGCTCGGCCCCGGAGCTCGTTCGAGCTGTTCGTATTCCTTGAAAGGGGAAAAATGGACATATCGAGGAAGACTGATTACGCCCTTCGTATGCTGGCGATGCTTGCTGAGGATCCGGAGCGTTTGCTTTCTGTTCGCACCGCTGCCGAAGAGGTCAATGTCCCGTATTCGTTTGCCCGTTCGATTCAGCATGGTTTGGTCCAGGCCGGTATTGTGGAGAGCCTGCGTGGCGTCCACGGTGGCATGCGTCTCAAGGTCAGTCCGGACGACGTCACTATCCGCCAGGTCGTCGAGGCCGTTCAGGGCCCTATGGTTATGAACGACTGCACCGCCCCCGATGGTGACTGTGCGCGCATGGGCGCGTGCTGCTATCATCCCCTGTGGGCCGGAGCCCAGGCGTTGATGCGCGACTACCTCGATTCCGTTTCGCTCGGCGATATCGTCGCCCATCGCCAGTTTCCGGCTGTCGATCCCAAGTTCGCCGATCGCGATGCGTTTCCCGAGTACGCTGCCTGCGCGTACGCTTGCCGGGAGGAATAGCGCCGCATAAGGAGTATAGCTATGATTCAGGACCCCTTTCGTTCGATGATTCGTTCGGAAGGGGTCTTGCGTTATCGCGACCTTCCGTGGCGCCGAACGCGCGACCCGTATATCATCTGGCTCTCCGAGGTCATGCTGCAGCAGACGCAGGTGCCGCGCGTGGAGACGCGTATGCCGGCGTGGCTCGATCGCTTTCCGACTGTTCAGGCGCTCGCTCAGGCTGTCCCTTCCGATGTCTTGGATGCGTGGCAGGGGATGGGCTATAATCGCCGCGCCTTGGCGCTTCACAGGGCTGCACAGTGCGTTGTAGAGGACTGGGATGGGGAGTTTCCGCGCGAGACGCGTGACTTGGTCGCTCTGCCCGGCATTGGCCCGGCAACGGCGCAGGGCATCCGTTCGTTTGCATTCGATCTTCCGGGCGTGTATTTGGAGACCAATGTGCGCACGGTCTTTTTGCATCATTTCTTTCCCGATGTGCCGGCCGTTCCCGATCGCGAACTGGTGCCGCTGATCCAAGCTGCCTGTCCGGCGGCCCCCGGCGCGGCGGCGGACGAGATCGCGCCCTTTGCCGCGCCTCAAGACGATGCCGACACGCCGCGCGCGTGGTATTACGCATTGCTGGATTACGGTGCGTATCTTAAAAAGACACTGCCCAATCCGTCCAGGCGGTCGGCGGGCTATAGTCGTCAGTCCAAGTTTGAGGGCTCGCGCCGCCAAAAGCGCGCGCATATCGTGCGTATGTTGTTGGCAGCGCGCGATGGGCAGCCGGCGGGGATTACGCTTGCTGATGCCGTGGTGGGCGTCAACGAGATGGAAGCGGCAGCCGGTCGCGGGCCGGTCGAGTGCGACTTGATCGCGGGCATTCTGGCTGACCTGGAGCGCGAGGGCTTTTGCCGAGCCGAGGACGATCGTTGGTTGAGTGTGTAGCCCGCTCAAATCTGAAGAACGGGATTGTAAGGTTTAAATTCGCGGCTTGAGGGCATCCTAAAGACGAGGCCGCTCGAAGCCTATGGGCGGCATGTGTTGAAGGGAAGTACACCTATGGATTTTGAGAACTCTCAGACCAAGAAGAACCTCGAGACTGCTTTTGCCGGTGAGTCCCAGGCACACACCAAGTATCGCTACTATGCATCCAAGGCCAAAAAGGACGGCTACGTTCAGATCTCGAATATCTTTACCGAGACGGCGGGCAACGAGTCCGAGCATGCCAAGCTGTGGTTTAAGTACCTGCACGACGGCGCCGTTCCGGGCACTCTGGACAACCTGCGCGACGCCGCCGCGGGCGAGAACTACGAGTGGACCACGATGTATGACGAGTTTGCTAAGACCGCCGAGGAGGAGGGCTTTGCCGAGATCGCCGAGAAGTTCCGTGGTGTCGCCGCTGTCGAGAAGGCTCACGAGGAGCGCTACAACAAGCTCGTCGAGCGCATTGAGTCGGGCGAGGTGTTTGAGCGCGAGGGCGTGAAGGTATGGAAGTGCCTGAACTGCGGGCACCTGCACGTTGGTGCCGAGGCGCCTGAGGTGTGCCCGGTGTGTAACCACCCCAAGGCGTACTTTGAGGAGCAGGTGGTGAACTACTAGCGCTTGGCGCTGGCTGCTGCGGAGCGCAGGGCGGGAGGCCGGATCGCCTTCCCTCCCCGCTCACGGCTCCGCAGGGTCG
>CABUDJ010000118.1 GCA_902490325.1 uncultured Collinsella sp.
ATACCCACACCGCCGGACAGATTGGGTGGCCCCGACAAGTCCGCAGCTCCCGTCACGAACACGTACGATATCACGGGCAACCTGTGCGAAAACAACGACAAGTTCGCCATCGACCGCGAGCTGCCGCATATCGACATGGGTGACCTGCTTGTAATCCACGATACCGGTGCGCATGGCTACTCCATGGGCTACAACTACAACGGACGTCTGCGCTCCGCCGAGGTCCTGCTGCGCCCCGATGGCGCGGCCGACCTCATCCGCCGCGCCGAGCGCCCGGGCGATTACTTTTCCACGCTCGACGTGCTGCCGTGCGGCCGAGAGCTGCTGGCCAAGTCGCGCGCCGAAAGCGCCCGCCGTCGCGCCCAAGACGAGCGCCTGGCAGTCGCAGCTCAATGGAACAAACGCACCCAGATCGCGGAGGCGAAGGAGAAGAACATGGACATCCGCAATCTCGAGGGCTCAATCGTCGCCCTGGTTACGCCGTTTAAAAAGGACGGCAGTGTCGACTTTGACGCGCTCGAGCGCCTTATCGATTTCCACTTGCAAAATGGCACCGACGCCATTCTCACCCTGGGCACCACCGGCGAGAGCGCCACGATGACCGATGACGAGGACAACTCCGTCGTCGCCGCCGTGGTCAAGCATGTTGCAGGACGCGTCCCCGTCATCGCCGGCTCAGGCTCCAACTCCACGCAGACCATGCTCACCAAGTCGCTTACTTACCAGGGCTTGGGAGCCGACGGCCTGCTGCTCATTGCCCCCTACTACAACAAGTCCAACGAAGAGGGTATCTATCAGCACTTTAAGACCGTCGCCGATGCCGTTGACATCCCCTGCATCCTGTACAACATCCCCGGCCGCTGCGGCTGCGGTATCAGCGAGCGCAACGTAGAGCGCCTAGCCGCGCACCCCAACATCATGGGCATCAAGGAGGCCTCGGGCAACGTCGCCTACGCGGCCAAGATCGCCCACCTGCTGTCCGACGATTTCCGCATGTACTCGGGCGAGGATGCACTCACAGTGCCGCTCATGAGCCTGGGCGCTTCGGGCACCATCAGCGTGTGGGCCGACGTGCAGCCGCAGCTTGTACACGACATGTGCCGCGCTTATCTGGACGGCGACGTAGCGCGCGCCCGCGATATCCAGATTGCCGGCCAGCCGCTCATCAACGCCCTCTTTAGCGAGGTCAACCCCATCCCCGTCAAGGAAGCGCTCGCCCAGATGGGCATGATCGAGGCAAACTACCGTATGCCGCTGTGCCCCATGGCAGACGACACGCGAGCCGCACTTACCGATGCTCTGAAGGGAGCTGGTCTACTTGATTAAGACCGTCATTATGGGAACGGGCCGCATGGGCTCGCTCATCCGCACTACCGCCGAAGGCATTGTCGACGCCGCCGGGCAGCCCGTTTTTGATATCGTGGCCCAGATTGGCTTCGATTTGAGCGAGCTCGAGAACGCACCGGCTGCCGACGTCATCATCGACTTCTCGAACGTCGCGACCTTCGACGCCGTCGTCGCCTATGTCGAGCGCACGGGCGCGGCGTTGGTCTCAGGCACCACAGGCTACACCCCCGAGCAGATGGACCGCCTGCGTGAGCTGGGCCAGAACACCCGCGTTATGCACTCGGGCAATTACTCCATCGGTATCGCAGCCCTGCGCCATCTGGTAGCGCAGGCTACACGCGAGCTGCCCGGCTTTGACTGCGAAATCGTCGAGACGCACCACAACCAAAAGGTCGACGCCCCCAGCGGCACTGCCAAGCTACTGCTCGACGCCGTCGTCGAAGCCGAGCCCGAGGCAGGCTACCACCCCGTCTATGGCCGCGAGGGCATGTGCGGAGCACGCGATCCCAAGGAAATCGGTATGCACTCGCTGCGCGGCGGCACCGTCGCCGGCGTGCACGAGGTGAGCTTCTTTGGCCAGGACGAGGAGGTCACGCTCACCCACCGCGCCACGAGCCGTCAGATCTTTGTCAACGGCGCCTTGGCAGCCGCGCAGAAGCTCGTCACCCGCGAACCCGGCTTCTATACGTTCGACAAGGTCATGTTTGCCTAACCAGGTATCAACCGAATCCACCCAAAGGAGAGATAGCAAATGAGCAACGCAGCCGAGATGGATGCACAGGAGATTATCAACTACATCGCCACCGCGCCCAAAAAGACGCCCGTCAAGCTGTACGTGCGCGAGAAGCCGGGCATGGAGGTTGCCTGGGGTGACGCACATGTCTACGGCGGCCGTCGCGGCAAGACCGTCTTTGGCGACTGGGACGAGCTCAAGACCATCCTGGACGCCAATGCCGATTCCATCGATTACTACGACGTTGAAAACGATTGCCGCAACTCCGCCGTGCCCATGCTCGACCTTAAGGGCATCAACGCCCGCATCGAGCCGGGCGCGATCATCCGCGACCGCGTCGAGATTGGCGACCGTGCCGTCATCATGATGGGCGCCATCATCAACATCGGCTCCGTTATCGGCGAGGGTTCCATGATCGATATGGGCGCCGTGCTGGGCGGTCGCGCCACCGTGGGCAAGAACTGCCACATCGGCGCCGGCACCGTGCTGGCAGGCGTTGTGGAGCCCGCCAGCGCCACGCCCGTCATCATCGAGGACGATGTCATGATCGGCGCAAACGCCGTGGTCCTGGAAGGCGTGCACGTGGGCAAGGGTGCTGTAGTTGCCGCCGGCGCCGTGTGCGTCGAGGACG
>CABUDJ010000119.1 GCA_902490325.1 uncultured Collinsella sp.
ACTTCTCAAAACAAAGCAGGCACCCCGGCCCTCGCCCGTACACTTTTCCGCTGAGCGCGTGATTGCCGCCGTGTACCGAAGGGTTGCCGTTGCAACTTCAAATTGGTGCTATATTCGGCTTGAGTTGTTTAATACTAGTACGGGAGGCTGATATGGGGCTGTTCAAGAAGAAAAACCCGCAGGATGCCTTTGATCCCGATGTGTTTACCATCACGGATACGATTTTGGACCCGCCGCGGTTTACGTTTTTGCCGGCTATCTACCAAGATGCCACGCGCCACAAGTGGGCTGTGCATCAGCGTGGTGCCGAGCCAAAGATCTTTGACTATGCGGATGTGCTGCAGTGCGAGATCGTTGAGACTGGAAATCCCGAGGATGTACCGGAGCTCAGCAATCGTGAGCTCGCTCAGCAGATTCTGATTAATCCAGCTCAGGCTACCAAAAATAACGCCGCCAAGCGTAATATGTGCCTTGGTATGGGTGTCATCGTTGCCGTGCAAACCGGCGAGGATGAGATTTCGAAGCTTGAGATTCCGGTGACCGCGGGCGAAGTCAAGCGAGACTCCGGCCTGTATCGGTCGTATCGGAACGTTGCGGAACAGATTAAGGAAGCCTTCGACGCCATGGGGTGTTCGGAGAAATGATGCCCGCAGCATCAAGCGGTTGAGGAGCCTTGCCCATGTCGAGCGAACCATATGCGATTCCGCCCAAAGATCGCGCCTTTGAGGGCATTCTTTGGTATATCAAACACTATGACCTGCAGGGTGGTGACCGGCTGCCCGCCGAGCGTGTGCTCTGTGAAGAGCTGGGCGTGTCACGCACGGCGTTGCGCGCTGCGATCACGCGTCTTATTTCGTGCGGAACTTTGGAAAGCCGCCGCGGTTCGGGCACCTATGTGTGTCCTCCCAAACCGCTGAACATCTTTCAGGAAACATGGAACTATACGCAGGCGGTGGAGAGGGTTGGCTCAAAGTCGACCGCGCGCCTGGTTTGGTCCAAGGTCGTGTACGCCGATATCGATCTGGCCCAAAAAGCCCAGATTGACCTGGGCATGCCGCTCTTCTGCATTCGGCGCGTGCGTGTGGTCAACGGTTCTCCGGCATCGATCGAGACGGCTTACGTCAATCTGTCTTTGTGCCCCACGCTTCCCGATCATGATTTTGAGCAGGAAAGCCTCTACGACGTTTTGCTCAAAGAGGGGAATGTCCATGTGGCGCACGGCAAGGAGCATATTTCCATCAGCCGTCTGAACGCCGACGAGGCCAAGTTGCTGGGCGCTCAGGAGGGCACGCCGGTGTTTTACAAAGCTTCGCACGAGCGTGACGAGAACGATGGCTTTGTCGAGTATTGCAAGTCCGTGATTCTGCCGACCAAGTATCGTTTTGCCGATAACGGCGAGGCAGACGGCGTTGCGACGAAGGTAGGTGTCGAATGGCTGATGCAGTAGAAGACTTGCCGGTTTACAAGCAAATTCGCCGCTGCATTGCTGAGCGAATCGAGCGCGGCGACTACCCGACGGGCTCGATGATTCCGTCCGAAAACGAGCTGGCCGAGGAGTTTGGCACGACGCGCCTGACAATCCGAAGTGCCATGGACGAGCTGGTCAAAAGTGGCCAGATTCGTCGGGTACAGGGCAAGGGCGCCTTTGTGGGACACAAGTGGTTTGACGAGCACGAACGCAAGGGCGGCTTCCGTCAGTCGGTTCTGGCGTCGGGTGCGACGCCGTCGGTGCGCATCCTGGCGCGCTCCAAACGCTACGCCGGCCCGTATTACGCCGACCTGTTTGACATCGCCGAGGACGATCTGCTTTACTCGGTGCGCCGTCTCAACTGCATTGATGGTGAGCCCGTATCGATCGAGATGACGCTGATTCCGTGTCTGCTGTTTCCGGGCATCGAAGACGTGGACATTTCGGTCTTCAGCCTGTTCGAGACCTACGATATGTTGGGACGCAAGCCAGATCAGTCGGTAGAGAAACTCGATATCGAGGCGCTGGGCGCACGCGATGCGAGTTTGCTCAATCTTGAGCCGGGCGATCTGGCGCTCGTGCTGGAAGGCCTGACCTATGACTCGAGTGGGCAGGCAATCGAGCATGCCAAGTCTTTTACCCGCGGCGACGCCGGCGGATATACCTACAACTATTAGCGTCTAGAGCGTCCCTGCGCATGGCGGGGGCGCTCGTTTTTACGGATATATGTCGCTTGACCGATGAGCGGCAAAAACTGACCGTCTACCGAGAGGGGAGGATGAAATCATAAAATCGGTATTAAAAACGGCTAACCTGTAATCGTTCACTGGTATTAAGAACCTTTGAATTGTTGAGCTTGGGGCCAAGATGTCCACAAGGTTAAGCGGTGCGACGGGGCGGCAAGCCCGTTCATTCCGTGCGACAATTCAAACTGCTCGTGAAAGGAGCGGGAATGAAGGAGACCGAGAAGATCGAGATCATGCACTTCGACCAGGAGGGCTACCTCG
>CABUDJ010000120.1 GCA_902490325.1 uncultured Collinsella sp.
TCTTTCCGGACATGCCGTCCTCCGATCTCCCGGGGCCGGCCGGTCCGGCCCTCAGGGTATCGGGTTCCCACATTCATCCGCACATGTGCGGATGAATGTGGGAGGTGTTCGGATGAAGTTGATAATCAAGGCCAAAAAGACTGGTTTGTGGTGCGATGTGGCTTGTGGGGCGGGCGGGGGTCGGTCCGTGGTAGACTATCGAACAACGTTTATTAATCGCGCGGTATCGTTGCCGCGAGAAGGGGTTGCGCCATGCAGGAGCTTGAGGATCGTATTCGCCATGACGGCATCGTAAAGGCCGGTAACGTCCTTAAGGTTGATGCCTTCCTCAACCACCAGTGCGACGTTGAGCTGTTCGACCACATGGGTGCCGAGTGGGCCCGTCTGTTCGAGGGTGTCGAGATCAACAAGATCCTGACGATCGAGGCTTCGGGCATTGGTATGGCCTGCATCGCGGCTCAGCATTTTGGCGGCGTGCCGGTGGTCTTTGCCAAGAAGGCCCAGTCCATCAACCTTGACGGCGAGCAGTATGCCACGACCATCTATTCCTTTACCAAGCAGAAGGAGTACCCGGTTATCGTGGGTAAGCGTTTCCTGTCCGAGGGCGATAAGGTCCTGATTATCGACGACTTCCTGGCCAACGGCTGCGCGCTTGAGGGCCTTATTAAGATCTGCGAGGCTGCGGGAGCCGAGGTTGCCGGCATCGGTATTGCGGTGGAGAAGGGCTTCCAGGGCGGCGGCGATAAGCTCCGCGAGCGCGGCTTTCGCGTTGAGAGCCTGGCCCGTATCGCCGAAATGGACTGCGAGAACGGCGAGATCACGTTCGCCTAGGCGCGCAGCACAAGCGATTGGTATGCGATGTGACAAAGGGACTGTCCCTTTGTCACATTTTTTGTATGAGGGGAGGTATTGATATGGATGAGAACAAGATGGGATGGCGCGAGTATGCGCGCTATGCCGAGATGTCGGTCGAGGAGCTGGCACGCGATTGCGAGGTGCAGGTGTTTCGCGCGATGGGTCCGGGCGGACAGGGCGTGAACACGACGGACTCGGCGGTGCGCATGAAGCATGGGCCCACGGGGATTGTCGTGACGGCGCGTGAGAGCCGCAGTCAGTTTCAGAATCGCAGCTGCTGTCTGCGTAAGCTGAGGGCAGAGCTTGAGCGTCGCGGGCGTCCACCGCGCCGACGCGTAAAGACCAAGGTGCCTCAGCGATCGCGCCAGCGCAGGCTCAACGACAAGCACTTCAACGCTATCAAAAAGGCCAACCGTCGCAAACTGGGCAGCGACGAATGATCTTCTCAATACGTTGCGGTGAAATAGGGACTGTTTTGCGGCTTTTGCTGCATAAACAGTCCCTATTTCACCGCAACTTAGGTGGGGTTAGCGGGTGGGGTGCCAGACGTGGAGGGCGCCGGCGAGGATGTCGACCTCGATGCGCGAGGCGACAACGGGCTCGCCGTCGGCCTGAATGGGGTAGTCGGGCTCCTCAAAGGTAAGCTCGGCATGGCGACAGCGGCGCATGCGAACCGGTGGCAGCTTGGTATGGTGGCCATCTTTGGCCGAAAGGAACATGGGAAGCGCGACCGCGCGCGGAACGGGGCCGCAGGCGTAGCAGACGTCGAGTATGCCGTCGCACGGGTCGGCGTTGGGACAGATGCGATAGCCCGAACCATAGGTGGGTCCCAGCTGGATGGCCATGATAATCGCCCGCACGCGCTCGGCGGGCGCGCCATCAAAGCTGATGGTCATGGGGTAGTTGCGATAGCGTAGGCCAAACTGCTCAAGTCCCGAGAGAGTGTAGAGCGGAGCGCCCGTCAAGCCCGTCTTTTTGCGCAGCTTGGTGGTGCCCAGGCCGATGGCGGCATCGATGCCGACCGAAAGTGTCTGGTCGTAGTACTCAACGGTAGCCTCGCCGCTGCCGCTCGCAGGGCTCCACGAGCGAATGCGCCCGATGTCCTGACGCTGCAGCTCGCAGGTGAGCAGCGCGCCAAAATCCTTGCCGGAGAAATCGTCGATGCCGAGCGTTTGGGCAAAATCGTTGCCGGAGCCCACGGGCAGGACGGCAAGGGCGGGGCGGGTGCCCTCCTCTTGCGTCATAAGCCCGTTGACGACCTCGTGAATCACGCCGTCGCCGCCAAGGGCGATAACGGTGCGATAGCCCTGAGCCTGTGCGGCCAGCTCCTTGGCGTGTCCCATGCGCTCGGTCAGCACCAGGTCAAACTGGGATGCGCGCGCGGTCATATCCAAAAAGCGTTGCAGGCGCTCGGCAACTTCGCGCGCCGCACCCGACTGGGCGGCTGGGTTGGCGATGATGAGCGTGCGGGCAAAATCAGTTGCATGCATGGGGGGCCGCCGGGTTCTTTGTCATCGTGGCCTTTATCAGCT
>CABUDJ010000121.1 GCA_902490325.1 uncultured Collinsella sp.
TAAGTTGTACACATGAGCGCAATATTGGCTATTTTGCGCGGTAGTGCCCGAGTTTTTGCGCACTTTGGTCTTCGCCCGTCCCCGTGGCGATGATCAGTTCGCTGACTGTACGTTCTCACCGAGCCTTGACATGTCGAGGTAGCGTCGCGTCGACCACTCGCTGGAAGTTACGTAGCGGACTCTCGCGCAGATGAGCATCAACGCGCTGCGCCCGTCCGGGAAGCTGCCGACCACGCGCGTGCGCCGGCGGATCTCGCGGTTCAGCCGTTCGATCATGTTGTTCGTTCGGATGCGGCGGCGATGCTCGCGGGGGTAGTCGTCGAGCAGGTAGGTCGTGGTCTCGCCGATGCCCTCCCTGAGGCATTTGGCGGCCTCCCTCAGTTTCCGCGCCTCCATGTCCTTGGCGACGGATTCCGCCTTCTCCAGCGCCTTGTCCCTCGATTCCATGGAGAATATGGCCTTCAGCGCGTCGGCGGCCCAGTCCCTGTTTTTGGGGTTGACCTTGGCGAGGATGTTGCGTTCGAAGTGGACCATGCACCGCTGGTAGCGGGCGCCGGGCAGCAATTCGTTCACAGCCGCCACCAGCCCGGCGCACCGGTCGCCCGTCACCAGCCTCACGCCCTTGAGGCCGCGCGCGAGCATGCCTTTGATGAATTCGCGCCAGCTTTCCGAGTCCTCCTTCATGCCCTCGGCCACCGAAAGCACCTCGCGCCGCCCGTCCATACCGACGCCGACGGCCACCAGGATGCTCACGTTCTCCACGGACCCGCCCCAGCACCTTTTGTGCCACACGCCGTCCATGAACAGGTACGGGTAATCCTGTTCGAGGGGCCTGCCACGCCATTCGTCGATGTCGGCGTATACCTTCTTGAGCTTGTCGCTCAGGGTCTGCGAGGGCATGCGGTCGCCCCACAGCAGCTGGCTGACATCGTCGACCTGCCGGGTGGAGACGCCGGCCAAATACATGTCGATCAGCGCCTCCTCGACGCTCTCCTCGCGCCGACGGTATCGTTCGATCACCGCCGACTCGAACACCGCCCCTTTCAGTTTCGGCACCTTGAGACTCATCTTGCCGGCCTTGACGGTCAGGTCGCGCTCGTAGTGGCCGGCCCGGTAGGCCTTCCGCTCCCCGCTGCGCTCGTAGCGCGCGGCGCCGGTGATCTCGTCGGCCTCCGCGTCGAGCATCGCGTTCAGGGTCTCCTCGACGCTTTTGCGGACCATCCGGTCCAGGGTGGTCTCCAACATGGCCTGGTCGACCTGTAGAATCTGCTGTGACATGGCTTCGTGCCCTCGTTTCCAATCGCGGTTTGTTTTGTTTGGCGACAGAAAATCGTACACAGGACACGGGCCATGTCTCTATCTCAGGCCCTCAACCAATTTGCGCAAAATCTCGGGCGTTATCCGAGCTGGACTTGTGTTAGCCCGGCTCGTTTTCTCAGTTCCTTTAATCCCATTGGGTTACCTCTCTTGTGTCCGGTAACCCCAGACTATCGGAATAGTCTAATAGCCACATGGAGGAAAACACTTTTGAATTTTCAAGAAGATGGTAATCAAGCAAGTCGTACACCGATTCGGCCCAATCGGGCGAATACCTGCGCAACCGCTCGATGTCGTTGTAAAACCAATCGGTAGCGTTGTACTCAATCATTCGGCGTCAA
The DNA here is from genome assembly GCA_902490325.1 of uncultured Collinsella sp. Taxonomy (GTDB): domain Bacteria; phylum Actinomycetota; class Coriobacteriia; order Coriobacteriales; family Coriobacteriaceae; genus Collinsella. The sequence goes on from CABUDJ010000121.1 coordinate 1,659, forward strand.
CCTTGTCCATGACGCTACGAATGCTGGATAACAGCTCATTCTTGGAACGATAACGACGAATACCGGTAGGCAGTTCGTCGCCAAGGCGGTAAGCCTCATCCATCTGCACCACACGGCGCAGCCGAGCCGACGCTATCCGCTTGGCTCTACGTTCCATAACCATTGTTGCCATATATAACACCTCACTTTCAAAATTGACTTCAGCGTATCCCGTCCACCTTGGGACACGCCATGAGTGCCTAGACTATGGGGTGAACCCAGTGAGTTTAGGCCGACTGCACACAACGCCTACAGTCGGGCGAAGAATTGATTAGGGCACGCGCCCGCCTACTTGGCGGCGCTTTCTTTCGGCTTATCAGCCTCTAACAGCTTGCGCGGATTAGATACCCTGAGCGCGTCACACAGCTTGATAGCCATGCCAAGACTCATGTTCTCGATAGGTCTTGACCCGGTTTCAGTCGTGGCGATTCGTGTATGCGGCACGCCTGACTTGTCAGCTAGTTGACGCTGGGT
>CABUDJ010000122.1 GCA_902490325.1 uncultured Collinsella sp.
CAGGCTGTGCTCCCAACCAGTGAGACGGCTTACCTCGCAGGCGCCGTCGGCACCGTACACGTTGGGCGAGCCCAGCGCATGCATAAAGCGATAGGCCCAGTAGCGGTCGAACGAGGGAACGCCGAGCGTCATGCCCAGCGCAAGAGGCCCGCACTCGTCAACAATCCCCAAAAGGCGTTCGGCAATCTGGGTAAACGCCTCATCCCAGCTCACCGCATCAAACCCCGAGCCATCAGCTCGGCGGCGCATGGGGTGCACAATGCGGTCGCGCTCGTCAAACGGCAGGGCCAGGCGATGCCGCCCGCGGGCGCACAGGGCACGCGCCGCGCACGGGTGCCCCGCAACCGGCAGCTCAGCCACCACACGCCCATCCTCAACTCGTGCCGCAAAGGCGCAATCGGCATAGCATCCCCCACATGTGGTCACCACGGCGCGACCGTCACGCTTCACAGCAGATGCCATCTCGATTACCCCTTTCATCAGCCAAACACAACAGGCCAACAGCCCGCCAACGAACCCCAGACCCAAAAAGCCTCCCGCACGGCAAACGCCCCGCGGGAGGCCCAACGTCAAACAGACGGTATCTTACGCCTCGAACTTCTTGGCGTAGATAAACCAGTAGCCGAGCGCGATCAGAACCGCGCCGCCCACGATGTTGCCCAGCGTGGCGGCGGATAGGTTAAACGCAATGCCCGCGACGTTGAGTGCATCGGCGCCGGCAACGTCGGCACCATAGCCGCACGCGTGCATCACGGCACCCATGGGCAAAAAGTACATGTTGGCAACGCAGTGCTCAAAACCGCAGGCCACAAAGGCGGCGATGGGCAGCAGAATGCCCACGACCTTATCGACCACGGTCTTGCCGGCGGTACCGATCCACACGGCAAGGCACACAAAGATGTTGCACAGGATGCCGCGGAAGAAGATCGTCACCCAGTCGATCGTCACCTTGCCGGCGGCCACACTCACCATGGAGTTGGCGACCGCCTCGCCGTTGAGCTTATAGATGCCGGCCATGTACACCAAAAAGACGATGAACAGGGCACCGACAAAGTTACCGACCCATACGACGACCCAAGCCTTGAGCATCTGAGCCAGGGTGATCTTTTTGCTCTTGAGCGCGCAGACCATAAGAGAATTGCCGGTAAACAGCTCGGCGCCGCACACGAGCACCAGCACCAGGCCCAGGCAAAAGCACAAGCCGCCCACAACGCGCTGGGCACCCCAGCCCAGCGTGCTGTCGCTCAAAAACACCGTAAAGAACAGGCCGCCGAAGGCGATAAACGCGCCGGCGAACATTGCCAACAGAAAGGCCTTAGCGACCGGCAGGTTAGCCTTGGTCACGCCGGCGGCCTCGGTCTTGGCCTCGATCGCGGCGGGCGCCAGGCAATCGGGAGCGGGATATTCTGCCTTGGAATCTGCCATGTCAATCACTTCTTTCCTATTCAGCAGAGGCAAGCGCTGCTATAGCTCCTGCCCCAAGCGGACAAAGTGGGAAAAGTCGTTGGCGGCCACGGCGTCGTACACGGCGTCGACGGCCTCAAAGACCTCCGGGGACATGGGGTTATAGAACTCCGTATCGCCCGGCTGAATCCCTATGAAGACGATATCATCGCACGATTGCTCAATCTCTTCGATCAGAATCGACAACGGAAGCGAATGCGTGGTGAACATCGACTTGCGGGCCACATCACGTTTGTCGAGCAAGCGGATGGCGCCGACGGGCAGCGCCATGTCGGCGGCATCGACCAAAACCAGGCGAGGCGGACGCTCGCGCTTGACCTCGATGATGTCATCCTCGGGCGTCTGACCGCCGTCGATGGTGTACCAGCCGGCAAGCGGCTCGAGTTCCGCGATTTGGTGGAGCGCGTGCGCG
>CABUDJ010000123.1 GCA_902490325.1 uncultured Collinsella sp.
CCTATGTCAAGGCCGCGGCAAAGCCGACCTCGTTGCCAAGCGACATCTTCATCACCGCTTCGGCAAGGCCGTTTTCAACCGCCCAGGCGCTTGCGACCTTGCCCGCGCGGGCAAGCGCGGTAAAGCGTTCCCACGCTGCTTTCTGCTCTTCGGGCGTCGCGCCGGCGAAGAGGTAGACGCCGTGACCGGCGGACTTGAAGTCAGTCGTCACGATCTCGCCTGCCAGCACGGGCGCGATGGCGAACGAGATGAGCGTCGGCGGGACGTCGTGGTCGAGGAACGTGCCGGACATCGAGTCCTTACCGCCGATGGCGGCAGCGCCCAATTCAAGCTGGGCATCGAGCGCACCGAGCAGCGCGGCAAAAGGCTTGCCCCAGCGCACGGGCTCATTGCGGAGTTTTTCAAAAAATTCCTGCAAGGTGAGATATGCCTTGTGATAATCGGCGCCCGCGGCGACGATCTTAGCAACCGAGGTGTAGACCGCGCTGTGCGCACCCGTGTAAGGATCGGCGCTCAGTGCGTCGGGGTCGCAGCCCCAGGCCATCACGCTGCCCTGCTCGGTCTTGCTACCCGGCAGCACCGGCAGCAGCGCCGCCATCGCCTGCGAGGGACTGCGCTGCGTCTTGCCGCCAAAGGGCATGAGCAGCGAGAACGCACCGACGGTGGAGTCGAAGCGCTCGGTGAGACCGCGGCGGGACGCGCTCTTGAGGCTGCCCGCCATGTCGCGCAGCGTGTGCGGCGCGGAAGCAGTCTTCTCCTCTCCCGCCTCGACGCGGACGCTCGCGTGCTTGACTGCGCCGTTCGTGTCGAGGAAGGCGCGCGAAAGGTCGGCAACCATCTGGCCGCGCCAGTGCATGACCATGCGGGGGCTCTCAGTCACGACGGCCACGCGGTAGGCCTCCAGGTTTTCGGCCTGCGCGGCGGCGATGAACTTCGCCTCATCCTCCGGCGCGACGACGACGGCCATGCGCTCCTGCGATTCGGAGATCGCAAGCTCGGTACCGTCGAGGCCCTCATACTTCTTGCGCACGGCGTCGAGCTCGATCTCGAGGCCGTCGGCCAGCTCGCCGATGGCGACAGACACACCGCCCGCGCCGAAGTCGTTGCAGCGCTTGATGAGGCGGGTGACCTCGCCGTTTCGGAACAAGCGCTGGATCTTGCGCTCTTCGGGCGCGTTGCCCTTCTGGACCTCGCTCGCCATGGTGGTGAGGGACTTCATATCATGGCTCTTCGACGAACCGGTCGCGCCGCCAATGCCGTCACGGCCCGTGCGGCCGCCGAGCAGGATCACAACGTCGCCCGGAGCGGGACGCTCGCGCACAACGTTCTTGGCGGGCGCCGCGGCGACGACCGCGCCGCACTCAAGGCGTTTGGCAATGTAGCCCTCGTGGTAGAGCTCGGCGACATGGCCCGTGGCAAGGCCGATCTGGTTGCCGTAGGACGAATATCCCGCCGCCGCGGTCTGCGCCAGCTTGCGCTGAGGGAGCTTTCCGGGCAGGGTCTCGGCAAGGGTCTTTCTCGGGTCGCCGCCGCCGGTGACGCGCATCGCCTGATGGACATAAGCGCGGCCGGAGAGCGGGTCGCGGATGCAGCCGCCGATGCAGGTAGCAGCACCGCCGAAGGGCTCGATCTCGGTGGGGCATGGACATCGCGACCATCGGCACCAAGAC